>DATLOS010000557.1:0-2005 GCA_035536155.1 Elusimicrobiota bacterium | reverse complement strand
CAGGTCGAGGCCAAACTCCTGCGACTTCTCCAGCGCTGCTTCGATCGTCAGGATCCCGAGCTGCTCCCCGGCAGGGCCTACGACGCGGACCTCGCGCGCACGAATACGGCGGTTCGTTCTTTGGTCGCGAGCGATTGGGAGACTCCTCCGAAAACAGGCCTCGAAGGGTCCAACTCCCCTTTCGGCCTTGAAAAAAGGAGGCGGAAGATACTGGTCTACACCCTCAAGTCAAGCCTAGACGGGGGGTGTGTGACCGCTCCAGTGGAGCATCCGCGCTCCGCCTCCTGGAGTCCAGAACACCCACACCGCAACTCCCCTTCCGGGCACGCGAAAGCCAGGCAACTGACAAAAGATTTAGCAAAAACCGTCTCTCGGGACCCAAGAAACCGTCCAGGTCGCGCGCCGAGAATCTGATCAAAGCCGCACGCTTCGCTTCCCTACTGGAGAGGGAATCCACCATGCCTACGAACCCTGTTGCCCCCGGCGGGACTCCGCCGGCGCAGTACCCGTCTGCCCCGAACACGCCCCCGGCGACTCCCCCGGCCACCCCGCCCGCCGCTCCGAAGGACACCTTCGAGACGAAGATCGGCGGCGGCGACGTCAAGGTCGAGAAGAAGGGCGACACCAAGAAGGAAGTGAAGAAGGAGGTCGAGAAGAAGGGCGGCGCGGAGGCCCCGAAGGCCAAGGACCCGGTCGGCCCGTCGGTGACGGTGGTCAAGGGCAGCGCGGAGAAGAAGGTCGGCGACGACTTCGGTCCCGGCGCCTCGGTCAGCGGCAAGTTCGACGTGCAGCTCAACTCCTCCGGCCTGGACGTGAACGGGTCGCTGAAGCTGGACGCGCACGTGCTCAACGCCACCGGCAAGGTGGAGAAGACCTTCGAGTTCGAGTACGGCGGCGAGAAGTTCAAGGCCACCGTGCAGCTGGAGGGCGGCCTGAAGATCGGCGGCGACGCGAACCTCAAGCTCAACTTCAAGGTCGGCACCGACGGCGTGGTCCGCGTCAACCTGGGCGCGGAGGGCTTCGTGGGCGCCAAGGGCGAGCTGAAGGGCACCATCAAGCTGGAGTCCAAGCCCGCCTCCGCCGCGGACGGCGAGTACAAGCCGCTGGTCGAGGGGAGCGCGTCCGTCTCCGCCTGGGCGGGCGCGGCGGCCGGCGCCAAGTTCAACGTCACCGGGGACGTCAAGACCGGGAAGCTGGGCTTCGAGGCCAAGGCCTTCGCCTCCGCCGGCGTGGGCGCCGGCTTCGGCCTGGAGGGCAACATCAACGTCCCCAACGTGCTCGCGCTGGGCGGGCGCATCGGGATGAAGCTCGCCAACGACGTGGGCACGGCGGTCAACCTGCCCGGCGCGACCATGGACCTCATCGACGCGTACCGCGAGGCCGGCCGCCTGGACGAGAAGGTGAAGGCGAACGCGGGGAAGGCCCACGCCGGGGACGCGTGGAACCGCCAGGGCTACTCCAAGCTCCTCCCCAGCGAGCGGCTGGAGAAGGCCATGGGGATCCTCAGCCGGCGCGACCGCTTCGACATGGTCGACACCGCGGCCGGCATCGGGCGCAAGGACGGCATCATCGGGCTGGTCGACATCGAGGCCGCCATGCGCAACGAGAGCTTCCCCGAGGAGGTCCGCGCCGCGGCGTACGAGATCTCCAAGCAGTGGGACAAGGTCAACCAGGACGGCGTGATCCGCGACCAGGGGAACGGGAACCCGTGGGCGAAGGCGTACACCCCGGAGGTCCAGGCGCAGCGGCAGCGCGAGGACAAGGTGGAGCTGGCGCGGCGGGACATGGCCGGCAAGCAGGCGGACCTGCAGCGGCGGTGCGGCGTCATCTCCGCGGAGCTCAACGGCGCCGACACGCCGGACAAGCTCCGCGCGGTGGTCGCCAAGATCGACGCCGAACTCGCGAAGATCGACCAGTGGGGCGGTGTAACGAACGTTGACGGTGGCTGTGGACACGATGCGGTCGTCCACGAGGCCGGTCTTCGCGCTTTGCGAGAGCAGGCGAT
>DATLOS010000556.1:0-4581 GCA_035536155.1 Elusimicrobiota bacterium | reverse complement strand
TCATACGGCGCTTTCCTTCCTTTTGTTTCTCGAGCAGCTTGCGCTTGCGCGTGATGTCGCCGCCGTAGCACTTGGCCAGGACGTCCTTGCGCACGGCGGGGATGGTCTCGCGCGCGATCACCTTGCCCCGCACGGCGGCCTGCAGGGCCACCTCGAACTGCTGGCGCGGGATCAGCTCCTTGAGCTTCTCGCACATCTGCTTTCCTCGGTAGTGGGCCTTGTCCTTGTGCACGATCAGGCCGAGGGCGTCCACGGCGTCGCCGTGGATGAGGATCTCGAGCTTCACCAAGTCCGACTCCTTGAACCCGGCCTCCTGGTAGTCGAAAGAGGCGTAGCCCTTCGACACCGACTTGAGCTTGTCGTAGAAGTCGAGCACGATCTCCGAGAGCGGGAGCGCGTAGCGGATGATCATGCGGTCGCTGGAGATGTACTCGATCGCCTGGTGCTCGCCGCGGCGGTCCTTGAGCAGGTTGATCACCGGCTCCTGGAACTGGACGGGGAGGACGATGGTCACGTCGACGTAGGGCTCCTCGATGGCGGCGATCTCGCCGTAGTGCGGGAACTTGGCCGGGTTGTCGATCACGCGCCACTCGGTCTCGTTCTGCAGCCGCACCTTGAACACCACGTTCGGGCTGGTGACGATGAGGCTGAGGTCGAACTCGCGCTCCAGCCGCTCCTTCACGATGTCCATGTGGAGAAGACCGAGGAATCCGAGGCGGAAGCCGAAGCCCAGCGCCTGCGACGTGTCCACCTGGTAGTGGAACGACGAGTCCTCCAGGTTCAGCTTCTCCAGGGCGTTCTTGAGCTCCGGGTAGTCCGCCGGGTTCACCGGGAAGACGCCCGCGAAGACCACGGACTTGGCTTCCTTGTAGCCCGGCAGCGCCTTCGCGAGCGGCTTGTCCGACTCCATCAAGGTGTCGCCGACCCGGACCTGGTGGATGTCCTTGATGCCGCAGACGAGATAGCCGACCTCGCCGGCCGAGAGCCCCGTCGAGGGCGTCTGCTTCGGCGTGAGGTAGCCCACCTCCTCGACCACGGCCTCGTGGCCGGTGGAGAAGGTCCGGATCTTCTTGCCCTTGCGGATCTGCCCGTCGACGACGCGCACGTAGAGGATCACGCCCCGATACGGGTCGAAGAGGGAGTCGAAGATCAGCGCCGCGAGCGGCTTCTCCGCGGAGCCGGTGGGCGGCGGGATGCGCCCGACGATGGCCTCGAGGACGTCCTCCGTGCCCAGGCCCGCCTTGGCGGACGCGTGGACCGTGTCCTCGACGATGTTGAGCACGTCGAAGATCTGCTCCTCCGTCCCCTCGATGTCCGCGGAAGGCAGGTCCACCTTGTTGATGACCGGGATGAGCTTGAGGTCGAGCTTCTGCGCCAGGTCCGCGTTGGCGAGCGTCTGCGCCTCGACGCCCTGGGTGGCGTCGACGACGAGGAGCGCGCCCTCGCACGCGGCGAGCGCGCGGGACACCTCGTAGGTGAAGTCCACGTGGCCCGGCGTGTCGATCAAGTTGAGCGCGTACTCGTGGCCGTCCTTCGCCTTGTAGGTCATGCGCACGGCCTTGGCCTTGATGGTGATGCCGCGCTCGCGCTCCAGCTCCATCGAGTCCATCACCTGCTCGTTCTTCTTGCGCTGGTGGATGGTCCCGGTGTGCTCGAGGAGGCGATCGGCCAGCGTGCTCTTGCCGTGGTCGATGTGGGCTATGATCGAGAAATTCCGGATTCGCTGGGTCATCGCCGCCTCACAGCTCCGAGACCAGCTTGCGGATTTGCTCCGAGTCGGAGAGGGTGAGCGCGCGCTCCACCATCGCGCGCGCGGAGGACATCGATATCTGGCGCACGATGTGCTTGACGCGCAGGAACATGCGCGGCGTGACCGAGAGGTTGTCGACGCCCAGCCCCGCCAGCAAGGGCACGGCCTTCGGGTCCGAGGTCATCTCGCCGCACACCGTAACCTTCTTCTCGCGGCGATGGACCGCGTCCACGATGTGGCGCAGGATGCGCACCACCGCCGGATGGAACGGGTCGTAGAGGTGGGCGACGTCCTCGTTGATGCGGTCGACGGCCAGGATATACTGGATGAGGTCGTTGGTCCCGATGGAGACGAAGTCGGCCTCTTCGATCAGGGCGTCGAGCATGAGCGCGGCCGAGGGGATCTCGACCATGATTCCGAACGGGACCTTCTTGGCCGTCTCCACGCCCTCGGCGGCGAGCTCGTCCTGCGCCTGGCGGAAGATCCGGCGGGCGGCCTGCAGCTCGCGCAGCGAGGAGACCATGGGGATCATCACCTGCACCTTGCCGTGAGCGGAGGCGCGCAGGACCGCCCGAAGCTGGGTCTTGAGGAGCTCGGGATGCTTCAGGAACAGCCGGATCCCGCGCAGGCCCATGAAGGGGTTGGTCTCGTTCTTGGGCACCTCGAGACCGAGGTGCGCGAGGCGATCGCCGCCGATGTCCGCGGTCCGCACCGTCAGCGGCAGCGGGTCCAGGGCCTTCGCGATCGCGGAGTAGGCGCGGGCCTGCTCCTCCTCGCCGGGCGCCGACGACCGGTTCAAGTAGAGATACTCCGTGCGGAAGAGGCCCACCCCGTCGCCCTTGAGCGAGAGAACGGCCTTCATCTCGTCGATCGTGTCGAGGTTGACCATCATGCGCAGCTTGTGCCCGTCCGCGGTGACGGTGGGCACCCCGCGCAGGGAGTCGAGGGCCTCCTCCTCCTTGATGGAGCGCTGCCGCATCTTCTCGTACTTCTCGACGGCCTCCGGGCTGGGCTGGACGATGACCAGCCCTTGGTCGCCGTCGAGGATCACCTCGTCGCCGTTGCGGATGCGGTGGCTCGCGTCGGAAAGGCCGACCACGGCCGGGATCTCCATGCTCTGCGCCAGGATCGCGGTGTGGCTGGTCTTGCCGCCGAGGTCGGTCACGAAGCCGAGGACGTTGCTCTCCTTGAGGTTCAAGGTGTCCGAGGGAAGGAGGTTGCGCGCCACGAGGATGGCGGGGTGGCGAACGCCGGAGATGGTGCGCCGCTCCTGCTTCAGGAGATGGGACAAGAGGCGCTTGCCCACGTCGAAGAGGTCGTGGCGCCGCTCGCGGAAGAACTCGTCTTGGATCTTCTCGAAGGCCTGGTTGACCACCTCGAGCGCCTCGGAGAGCGCGAACTCCGCGTTGACGCGCTCCTCCTGGATGCGCTTGGGCACGTCCTTCGTGATCAAGGGGTCGGAGAGGATCAGGCGGTGGGTGTCGATGAGGCGGGCGTGCTCCTTTCCGAGCATCTTGAGGACCTTGGACTCGGCGGCGTCGAGGTCGCGGTAAGTCGCGTCGAGCGCCGCCTTGAAGCGGCGGACCTCCGCCCGGACCTTGTCGGGCGGGATCTCCACGCGGTTGATCACGATCTCCTCGTTCTCGAGAACGAGGGCCTTGCCGATCGCGATGCCGGGGCTGGCGGCGACGCCCTTGATGACGATCATTCCTCGTCGAACTTCCTCTGGAAGAGCCCTTCGATCTCCACCAGCGCCCGCTCCTCGTCCGGCCCGTCGACGACCACCTTGACCTTCTCCCCGTTGGCGGCCGCGAGCATCATGAGGCCCATGACGCTCTTGCCGTTGACCTCGAACTCGTCGCCGTTGAGCTTCGTCACCTTCACGCTGCAGCGGTACTTCGCGCCGGCCTGGACGAAGAGCGAGGCGGGGCGCGCGTGCAGGCCGAGCCGGTTGGTCACGACGAAAACGCGCTCCTTCATCTCGAGACCCCCGTCGCGATGGCGCCCGCGATCGCCGCCGCTCCGCAAAGCCCCCGCGCGCTCGCGCCCCGCTGGAGCAGCGCGAAGCACGCCGCCGAAAGCGCGAGGCGCGCGGCGGCCTTTCCCGGCTCCTGCGCCGCGAGCTCCCCGAGGAGCGCCGCCGCGGCGCAGGCGAGCCCGGCCTTGCGGACCAGCTCGGTCCGGGCCGGCCACGCCTGCTGCTTGAGGCGCGCCGCCACCCCGTCGCCCGCCTCCCAGCCCAGGCGGAGCCCGGCCCAGCGCGCGCGCAGGGCGGCCGCGTTGAAGACGGCGAGATAGACCGCGGCGGACCAGGCGGCCGGATGCGGCGCGCCGATCGCCCGGGCCGCCACGAACGTCGCCGCCGCCGCCGCCGCGCAGGCCGGCCGCAGCGCCCCCCAGAAAAAGGCGTCGCCGATGCCGGCCAGGCCGGGGCCGAGGACGCGCTTGAGCCGCCGGATCTCCTCGCGGCCCGCCTGCTCCTTCTCCAGCCGGCCGAAGACACCGGCCGCGACGCCGGACAAGTAGGCGTTGGTGCTGAAGGGCTCCGCGTAGAAGAGGGCGGCCGCGCGGGCGCTCTCGCCGCGCGACAGCCCTCGGCGCAGCACGCCGTCCATCACGAAGGCGAGGCCGAGGCCCTGGAGGTTCTCGAAGTCCCAAAACGACTGCAGTAGCAAGCCGCGCCAGAAGGCGGAGCGCCGCAGGCGGCCCGGCATCGACGCGCTCACGCCCGCCTCCAAAGCGCGCGCACCAGCGCGGCGGCGCCGATCCAGGGCGCGGCCTTCCAGCACCCCGCGGCGGCGCCGCGCAGGACGGCCGGGCTGGCCTCCCAG
>DATLOS010000555.1:0-3298 GCA_035536155.1 Elusimicrobiota bacterium | reverse complement strand
GGGCGCCGGATCTCGAGCGCCCGACGCTGGGCCCGCCGGACAGAGTCGAGGAACGGACCGGGCTCGGGCGCCGACCCCCGGCGAAAGTTGGTGCCGGTGACGCGGGCGAAGAGGGCGGCGAAGAGGGCGGCGAAGGGCCGGCTGGTCTCCGCTCGCGGCTCGGGCGGGGCCTCGCCGTCGAAATACAGCGCGACGTCCGGGGCCCAGTGCTGGTCGACGGCGTGCTCCAGGGGGGCCAGCCCCGGCCGCGGCAGAGGCGCCGGCCGGGGCCGCGCGCGGCCGGCCGCCAGGGCCCGGAACAGCTCGAGGTCCCCGGGAAAGCTCCGCAGCTGGTCGATGAGCCAGCTGGCGGCCGCGGCGCCCCCGGCCGCCCCGTCCGGCACCGCAGGGCTCGGCCCCGGGGGAGCCTCGAGGGCTGCGACGGAGGCGTGCGCCCGGAGGCAGAGCCGCGCCCAGTCGGCGAGCACCGCCCCTGACGGGAACCAGCCCGGCTCGCGCGCCGCGAGGTAGGCGCCGGCGAGCAGCCGCGCGGCGGCGTCGGCGCCGGCCTCGACCCAGGCGTCCTCGGCGAGCACGACCGCCAGGCGCTTGGCCGCAGCTGTGACCCCCCGGACGAACACCTGGGTCTCGGGGTTGAACTGGCCCGACGACGCGAGGAGGGTGCAGAACGCGGCGAGGGCGACGTGGGCGCCCGAGGCGTTAGCCCAGCGGGCCGCGCCGGAGCGGATGGCCTTCTGCAGGAGCGACTTGAGAGCGCCCGGCGTCGGGTAGGCGTCGACGACGGGCTGGGCGGCGGCCAGCCCCGAGGCGCACCCCAGCGCGGCGCCCACTTCTGCGAGGCACGCTTCTGGCGTCCGGCCCGGGCCGGCGCGAGCCTGGACGCACCAGCCGCCGCCCTCGACAAGGTACAAGTCACCATCGGCGTCGAGGATCACTCTCGGTAACGGCGAGGTGGCGGGCGGGCGGCCAAGGCCCTCGGTCACCGCGAAGAAGGGCGGGTGAAGGCTCAGGCTGTGTCGGCCGAGGCAGCTCAGGATCGGCTCCGCGCTCGCCTGAGGAGCGCCGACGAGCTTCGCGAGCTCGGCCGCCCGGCCCGCCTCCTCGGCGAAGGCCGCCAGGGGACCGGGAGCGAGCAGCGTCGCCACGAGGCCTCCGCCGGCGAGAGCCCGTCTTCGAGCGTCGGCTGGTGGCGCCGCCGGTCCGAGATGAAAGTGCTCGGTCAGCCAGGCGTCCGCCTTGTCCCGCAGGAAAGGGACAGCGCGCAGGCGCCGCAGGAAATCGGCAGGGCTTGCGGCATAGCGCTTCCGCACCGTCGACCACTCCGGGACAAGCTCCCCCTGCTCGAGGCGCACAAGGGCTCCCCGGGTGGTGCCGCCGACCCCGACGAGGAGCGAGCCGGCGGGAGCTCCGGTGATGTCGGCCGTGAGGGGATCTCGGCAGCGCATGGTCCCCCAGGGGGCCCATTTCAAACCGCGCGCCTGGCGCACAAAATTTGGCGCCCCTCACCTTTAGGGCTTTGACCGTGAAAGGATAGGTCGCGAGGTAGACGACCGGGATCGCGCCGCGCTTGAGGTGGGCACAGGCGGCTCCAGGGCTGTAGCCGTCGTCAAGGTAGTCGGCGCAGACACGGCGATAGCGGTCTGTGCTGATCGCGCCCGCCGCCGAAACAATCAGGAGGTCGTCGGCCCGATCGGTTCGCTTCTCGAACGCGCTCCAAAGAGCTTTGATATGTTTCTCGTCGTGTGAAGGCAGGGACATTTTAGTCGGCGGACAACCTTCAAACCGGGGACCTGTCCGGACCAAATTTGAATGCTGCGGGGTCTTGGCATCTATTTGCTATGAATCGTGTGTGCTTATCCTCATTCACCGAAATGCCCTGCAAGTTTGGCAGCAAATGCAAGTTCCTCCATATAAAGGATGTAACTGTTGCTGAAGAGTATAAGGCAAAGGACGGCAAGGTCTTGAGTATCTGCAAGTTTGGTAAGAAGTGTCGGAAAATTGGCGAATGTGCCAACCTGCATCTCGAAGGCGCAAGCTCTCACTCCGCGCCCCGCAGAGAACGGAAAAGTGTCCCGTCAGCCGTCCGCAACGCCAAAGAATCGCACCGACTTTTACTAAAATTCTACCAAGCTCTCGCCAATCTTGAGGCATCGGCGGCTGCGTTCAAGGGCTCCTCACTCGAACAGACAGCCTCCCAAGCGCGAGCCCGACTGCACGCTGCAGAGGCGGCGAGCGCCGCGCTCCTTGAAGCCACAAAAGCCTGCTTCGACATCACACTCCCTCTACCCGACCCCGAAGGGTCTACCGACGACTCACCCCTCTCGGATGAAACCCCCTAGCCCACCGAGGACCGCCCGCTCTCGAGCGACCGCAGCTTTGGCCGAAAGGCCTAAACCGCCGCGGATCGTGAGGCCGCAAGGCCCCGCTGTCCGCGGCTTTGGCCGAAAGGCCTAAACCGCTGCGCCGCTCGTCCGCGAGGAGAGCCCTGCCACTGAGAGCCCGCGCGAGCTTGGGCGGTTGCAACTTTGGCCGAAAGGCCTAAACCGCCGCGGATCGCGATCGGGCCGCAAGGTCCTCCCGCAGTCCGCGGCTTTGGCCGAAAGGCCTAAACCGTTGCACCCGCTCCGCCCGCGCGGATTCTTTTTGGGCAAAGCCGGCGGGCCTCAATGGCGACCCGCCGCGCCCGGCCCAAGGGAGGGAAGGCCCCCGTGTTCGCCGACGGCTCGACGCTCGCCGAGGCGGCACTCCGCGCTTTGCGAGCCCCGGCGCCCGGCGTCGCCGCCCGCGAGACAGCCGACGAGATTGTCCGCCTTTCGGCGGACGCCGAGCAGGCCAGCAGCCGCCTGACCCACTACCGCGCGGCGCTCCGCCGCGCCGGCGCTCCGCCGAGCGTCGTCGACGCAGCGAAGCGTCCCGAGCTCACCACCGCCGCCAACCAGCGCCGTTTTGATCGCTTCGGCGCCCCCGGGGGGCCCGCCCAGGCGGGCCTCGCGCCGCCGCCCGCCTGGGCCTTCGAGGCGGTCCGGGCCCGCCTCGCCCGGGCAGACCCCTCGCGCCCCGCCGCGAAGCGCGACGTGCTCGACGTCATGATAGCCCTCGCCGCGCGGCCGGCGGAGCTGGCGCGCCTCGAGATCGGCGCCGACGGGTCCGTTCGGGGCTTCGCCAAGGCGCGCGGCGCAGCGGGCCGGCCCTACGCCGGGATGCTGGACCGCGAGCGCGCGGCCGCCCTCCTCGGCTGGGTCCAGGCCGCGATCAGGCGGGGCGAGCTGCCCGACCCCGGGACGCCCGGCTCCAAGCC
>DATLOS010000554.1:0-3679 GCA_035536155.1 Elusimicrobiota bacterium | reverse complement strand
GCGCGAGCCCGTTCTCCTTGCTGCGCTCCATGAAGGCCTACCCCGAGACCAGCCTGGACGACAAGCTCGCCCCGGGGGAGACGGACGAGCCCTTCCCGCTGCGCTCCCAGGCCGAGGCGCTGAAGGCGCAGCCCGCTCCCTGGACCATCATCGGCGAGGCGCGGCGGCGGGCGGACGGCGCCTATGCCGCCGCCGATGAGCTCGGGCCCTCGGAGGCCCTGGCCGAGGCCCTTCAATCCCTGGCCGCCGCGGGCATCGACCCGGCCCTGCGCGCCGTCATCCTTCTGGTTGGCCCGTCCGCGGAGGGGGAAGGCGCCTGGTTCGAGTGGACCCATGACGGATCGCTCCTCATCAATGCGGGCGGGCTCGGAGACGCCGCGCAAGCGGCCCAGGTAAGGAGAACGGACGTCCTCATCCAGCTCCTCGCCCGCTACGCGTTAGGCCCCGGCCGCCCGCGCTCGAGCCGATTGAGCCCCGCCGAGCTCGAAAAAGCGGGCATCTGGCCCGGAAGCGCCCTCTCCGAAGAGCAGGTCCTCGCGGCCGCGCGCCGCGCCCGCCGCTCCTTGGGCGGCTGGAGCGCGATGCGCTGGGCGGCGGGCGCGGCGGTCGCCGCGCTGACGGCGTTCGGCTTCGCCCTCTTCTACTCCCTGCGCGACATGCTCAACGCCGGCTTCATCGTCCCGGCCGAGACGCCCAACCTCCTCGGCCCGACCTTGCTCCTCCTGCCCGCGCTCTGGCCGCTGATGACCTGGCTGCTGCGCGCGATCCGCAGGAGCTTCGATCTCCTGGAGGCGGGGGGATTCGCGCCCAAGACCGGCCAAGTCTCCGACTCCGCCCGGAGCACCCACGACGCGGTCTCCGGCCGCAAGCGCAATCTCGCCTTCTCCATCCTCCCTTTGGCCTTCTACGCGGGCGCCGCGTTCCTCGAGGAGTACCTCTTCCGCTACCTCCTCTTCCACGGCCTGGGCTCCTGGGCGGCGGCGGCTTGGGGCATCCCGCTCTTCGCGGTCCTGCCGGGCGCGGCCCTGGCCGCGGCGGCGGTGTTCGCGGTCTACCATTTCGGCAACTGGAAGCACCTCACCTTCAAGCAAGGCGCGGGCCTCATCCTCTATTACGGCTCGGCCGCGCTCCTCTTCAGCGTGATCTATTGGGTGAGCGGCATCTGGGTCGCCGCCTTCGTGCACCTCTACTACAACGTCCGCGTCGCGGGAGGAGAGGCCGCGGAGGAGGAGGCCGCGCCCGCGCAAGCCCAGCCTGCGGCGCCGGACCTGCGCGCGGCCTGGGCCGAGGCTCCAGCCGAACCGCGGCTCGCCTTGGCGGGCGATCTCCTCCAGCAGCGCGTCGCGCTCCTCGTGGAGGCCGCGGGCAAGAGCCTGCCCGAGGCGGACAAGCGCGCTCTTCTCGGCGAGCTGGCTTCGGGGGCCTTCCTGGGCTCGCGCGCCCTCTCGATCGGCTTCGAAGAGAGCGACCCGGTGCTCAACCTCAAGCGCGACTTGGCCAAGAGAAAGCGCTTGAGCGAACGCGGCTTCCAGCGCCTGCTGCACCTCTTCCTCGAGGAGCTGCCGCCCCAGCTGCTGCGGCCGGCTCTGGCCTACACGCTCGAGCGCTGGCGCGCTCCGATCGAGCGCGAGCTCTCCGAGGCCCGCAAAGCGGGCCTCACGCCCCAGCTCGAGTCCTTCCGGATCGCCCTGGAAAGCTCCATCTCGGCCTCGCTGGGCGCCCCCGCGCGGGTGCGCCCCTTCGCCGGAGAGTCGCTCCTGCGCGTCGATCCGCAGTGGAGCTGGCCGCTGGTCCGGGCCGGGCCGGAGGGCGCGGAATTCTGGATCTCCGAGCGCGCCCTCTACGCCATGGCGGCGGCTCCGGGCCCGTGGGCGCCCGAGCTGGCGCAGATGGCGCTGGCGGCCCGGCAGGGCGGGGGACCGCTGGCCGCGCTCAAGGCCGCCGACTTCCCCGCCTATGCCGGCTTGGTGAAGGCCGTCGAGCCGACGATCGAGACGCACAAGCCCTGGCTCGCGCGCTATAAGCCCTACTTCCTCTGGAGCATGGCCGCGCTCTGGCTGGGGACGCAGCTCTTGCCGCTGGCAAAGCTCCTGTGGCTCGCGCCCGCGGCGGGCCTCGCCGAGCTCGGCGCCCGCCTCGCCGCCTTCGGCGCGAACTTCGCCGACCCGCTGTTTGCGGGCGTCTTCCTCGCGACCCTCGCCATCGACTGGGGGACGAAGTGGTGGGTGAACCGCCGGCTGCCCCAGGTCGACCACCGGGAGTTCTACAAGGCGCACGTCGGCGAGTTGACCCTGCCGGGCGGGGCAAAGTGGCGCTTCACCAACGTCCTCCATTTCGTCGAATTGCCGCGCCTCCTGTTCAGCGTGCTCCTGCCCGTGGTCCTGGTGCTGGGAGGCATCAACGCCGCGGCGAACCCCGTCTTCGCCGCGATCCTCCTCGCCGGCGCTCTGGGCAACCTGGGAGAGCTGTTCCTCCGCCACGGCGCCACGGACTGGATCCCGCTGCCCTTCGGCGTGGCCAACGCGGCGGACTTCGCGATCGTCCTCGCGATGGCCGGACCTTGGCTCCTCGCGATCCCCGAGCTTCCCATCGGCCTCGCGATCGGATTCCTCGTACACCGGGTCGTCCTGCCCGCCTTCCGGAGCTGGCGGGAGAAGAGGCAGGCCGCCAAGGCAGCCGTGACGGCGGAGCCGACCCCCGCGCTCGACGCCCTGGCGACCGGCGCCCGCGGCTACGCTCCCGAGGCCAAGAGCTACGCCCTCTCCGAGAGCACGCTCAGCGACTTGGACGTCTTCGGCGACGAAATCGGCCTCTACAAGACCATCGACAAGACGAGAACGGCCTTCGGCGCGAAGCGCCTCGAGCACATGCTGCGCAACCCGTCCCTCGACATCGCGGAGATCCGCGCCCGGCAGGACGCGGTGCGGGAGCTTCTCCAAGACGAGGAGCTGCGCAAGGAGGTCGAGGCGGCCTTCGCCGACCTCGGCGGCAAGGCCGACTCCGGCCTGCGGCAGGACGCCCTCGAGCCCCGCAGCGAGGGCAAAGCCGGATTCCACGTCTTCGGCAACCTCCTCGGCATGTGGCCGCTGGCGCTGTTCTTCATCCCGCTTCGCGCCGCGGCGCAGGTCATCTTCCTGCCCATCTATCTGGGCGGCGGCATCCTGACGGTGCTCAATCGCCTCCGCGAGACGTTCCTGCGCTACAAGGCGGCCTTCCGGCTGGCTTCGCGCCTGCGAAGCCGCCTCGCGGCCGGCCGCTCCGAGCGCCTCCGGGAGATCGGGGGCGCGTTCGCCGCGGTCGACGACCCCGCGCATCCCCAGGAGTTCACCGCCACGGCCCGGTCCTTCTCCCGTCTCCTGCCGACGTCGATCGGGAGCGTATTGGACTTCCTCTATTTCCACGGGGCGAAGACCCTCTGGTGGCTCTCGCGCAGGTTCGCCCGCGACCGGGAGCGCATCGCCCGCGTCCTGGCGGCGCTGGGCGAGCTCGACGCCTACCTGAGCCTGGCCAAGGTCGCCCTCGAGAATGAGCGCTGGCGCACGTTCCCGGTCCTGCGGGAGGCCGAGAAGGCCTCGCTGACGATCGAGGGCGGCCACCATCCCGCGCTCGCCGGAAAGGAGACCTCGGTCCCCAACGGGGTCCGCCTCGACGCCGACCCCGCGGCGCAGGGGGGAGAGGT
>DATLOS010000553.1:0-9473 GCA_035536155.1 Elusimicrobiota bacterium | reverse complement strand
GCCGCCGATCGCCTCGCCCGCGTCGAGGCGGCCTATAAAGGATCGGTGTTCCCCGGTCTGGACGCCCTGGGCGTGGGGCTCATCCGGACGCGGGAGACGACGGTCAACACCGACATCCAGCTCAAGGAGCGCGAGCTCTTCGCCAAGCTCGACAAGGACGGCGGCCCCAAGAGCGCCATGGGCCTCGGACCCGAGAACCCGCTGGGCCTGCGCCCGGCGAAGCAGTCGCTCGCGTCCCTCACCGCGCGCCGCCAGGCGGGCGTCGCGTCGCTCCTCCAAGCCGAGGAGCTCCTCGACCGCGCCATGGCCAAGCTCAAGGACGTGCCGGCGGCGCCGAGCCGCTACTGGTACCTCGCCGATCTCGTCACCGAGGCGCAGGACGCCGTCCGTCAGGCGGCCGAGAAGGGCCTCGCCGTGGCCAAGGCCGAGGAGGCCGTCGCTCGCGACAAGGGAGCCTGTTGGGAGGCGATCCGCGCCCTCGAGGCGTACGGCGGCGCCGAGGGCAAGGGCAGCTTCGACGACGCCTCGCGCCTGAACGCCATCAACCTCTCCAACGCCGCGAAGCGCAAGCACGTCGAGAACGAGTACCAGTACGCGAGCCGCGTCGAGGAGGCGCGGACCTGGGACTACATGCTCGACCTATTCGCGAAGCTCTAGACCGGGATGGGGCGCGCCCGCCGCCTCGCCGCGACAGCGCTGCTGGCGGCGTTGGGGGCCTCCGCCCGCTCCGCGCCCTGCGCCGCCTCCGATTCGTTCGCCGAGACCTCCTTCTCCCGAGGACTGCGCGCGCGCGGCGAGAGGGACTTCATCCGCTCCACCCGCTCGGCGCTGGCCCGCATCCGGAAGACGAGATGCGGCTCCGCCATGCTGAAGGCCCTGGAAGCCAGCGGGAGCCGGACGACCATCCGCATGGCGTCCCAATCCCTGGTGGGGGCGACCATGGAGCCTCTCGGAGAGGGGGACTCGCTCATACTCTGGGATCCCGCGTTCACGCTTCCCGACTTTCCCCCGTTCCTGGTGCTCTACCATGAGCTGGTGCACGCGCTCCACGAGGCATCCGGACAAGCCTTGCCCCGTCTGCCCGAGGAGCGCCGGACTGTCGGCCTTTCTCCGTACGAGGACTACGAGCTATCGGAGAACGCGATGCGCAAGGAGCTGGGCCTGCCTCCCCGCAACAGCAACGGGTGGGAGGAATTCCCGGGTCAGGCGCCGCTCGGAGCAGCTAGCTCGAAGGAAGAGCCCGCAGCTGCCGATCATGAAGGCGGCTCAACGAAAGCTGCGCCGCCAGCGCGCCGATGAGCGCGCAGGCCATGTCCCACTGCGTGTCCCACGGGTCGCCCTGGGTGCCCAGGAAGGCGTCGGCTCCTGCGCCGGCGAAGACCGCGACACGCCACTCGATGAGCTCGTAAAAGGCGCTGATCGCCATGCACACGCAGAGGACCAGGAAGAATAGCCACTTGCCCGGGCGAAGCGGCGAGCGGCGCAAGAGCACCTCGCGCGCGAGGATCGCCGGCACGAAGCCCTGGAAGAGGTGCCCCAGCCGGTCGTAGTCGTTTCGTCCGCCCGTCCACGCGCGCAGGCGGTCGAAGAGCGGAACCATCGCGTAGGTGTAGTGGCCGCCCACGCAGAGCACGATCGCGTGGAGGAGCGCCAGGACGCAGGCGAGGTCGGTGAGAGGAAAGCTCCTCCGAGTCGCGACCAGGATCCCCGCGCCGATCACGGCCGGCGCCGTCTCGAGCGCCCAGGTAGGGTAGTCATGGGGCGCCGCCGCCGACCAGGCCAGGACCGCGAGGAATACCGCGAATAGAGCGGGGCGGGAGAGCACGCGCCAGTGTAGCGCCCGAGGACGGAGTTTTCCAGGCTTCCTGTGCTATAATCTCGACGTGAAGGAAAGGATCGTCTTCCTCATCAGCCTCGCCTCCGGCCTCTAAGTTTTTTCCCGCCTCGTCGTTCCTGCGTCCTCGCCCGTCCCATCAACCGCCGCACCGAGAGGAACCTTATGCCCGTCCCCACGCCCTTCCACCCGCGAACCTCGGCCCTCTGCACCAGCTACCGCTGGAAGCAGTGGGCCGGCTACTACTCCGTCTGCTCCTACGACGTCACCCACGAGCGCGAGTACAACGCCTACCGCCAGTCGGCGGGCCTGCTCGACGTCACGCCCCTCTTCAAGTACGAGGTGAAGGGCAAGGACGCCGCGCCTTTCCTCGCCCGCGTCCTGACCAAGGACGCGCGCAAGGTGAAGGTCGGCCAGGTCGCCTACGTGTGCTGGACCGATGATAAGGGAAAGATCCTGGACGACGGCACCATCACCCGCATCGCCGAGGACCATTTCCGCATGACCGCGGCCCTGCCCACCTACTACTGGCTCCTCAAGAACAGCCGCGGCTTCCAGGTGACGGTCGAGGACGTCTCCGACAAGATCGCCACCTTGGCCCTCCAGGGCCCCAACTCCCGGGAGATATTAAGGAAGGCGTCCGACGCCGACATGGACAAGCTGGGCTTCTTCAAGACCACGGCTTGCCGCATGGACGGCTTCGAGGCCCGCATCACCCGCACCGGCTACACCGGCGATTTGGGCTACGAGGTCTGGGTCAAGAACGACGACGCCCTGAAGCTGTGGGACCGCCTGATGGACGCGGGCAAACCTTACGGGATCGAGCCGGCGGGCCTGGACGCCCTGGACGTCACCCGCGTCGAGGCCGGCTTCATCCTCCTCGACGTCGACTACTTCAGCGCCAAGGACTGCAT
Source organism: Elusimicrobiota bacterium (assembly GCA_035536155.1). Lineage (GTDB taxonomy): Bacteria > Elusimicrobiota > Elusimicrobia > UBA1565 > UBA1565 > DATLOS01. The sequence goes on along the minus strand of DATLOS010000553.1, from coordinate 6,725 downwards.
CATCGAGGCGAGGAAGTCGACGCCCTTCGAGGTCGGCCTGGGCTGGACGATGAACCTGGACCGCGAGCCCTTCATCGGCCAGGCCCCGCTCAAAGCCGAGAAGGAGCGGGGATCGAAATGGGCGCTGGTGGGCCTGGAGATCGACTGGCTGGAGCTCGAGGCGCTGTTCCTCGAGGCCGGCCTGCCGCCGGGCATCTCCGCCTCCGCCTGGCGCACCGCCGTCCCGGTCTTCGACCAGAACATGGAGCAGGTGGGACAGGCCACGAGCGGCGCCTGGTCGCCGATCCTCAAGAAGAACTTGGCGCTCGCCACCGTGCTCTCCGAGCACGCCGCGGTCGGCACCAAGCTCCGCATCGAGGCCACGGTCGAGTACAAGCGCCAGAGCGTGACCGCCACCGTCGTGGAGAAGCCCTTCTTCAACCCCGAGAGAAAACGCCTGCTCGCCCCGGCTCCGCAGGGAGCCAAGCCGGCCGAGGCCGTTGTCTCCCGCAAGCCCGAGCCCGTCGGAGGACGATCATGAACGTGAACACCGATACCCTCACCCTGAGCACCGAGCAGGTCGCGACCAAGTGGAAGGAGTCCAAGTCCACCGAGAAGTTCGACGCGATCATCGTCGGCGGCGGCCACAACGGCCTGGTCTGCGGCGCCTATCTCGCCAAGGCGGGCAAGAAAGTCCTGATCCTCGAGCGCCGGCACGTCCTGGGCGGCGCGGCCGTCACGGAAGAGGTGTTCCCGGGATTTAAGTTCTCGGTCTGCTCCTACGTGGTGAGCTTGTTCAGGCCCCACATCATCCGCGACTTGGAGCTCGCCAAGTTCGGCTTCCAGCTCCTGCCCTTGGACTGCTCCTTCCTGCCGCTGCCCAACGGCGACTCGCTCGCCCGCTGGGGCGACTGGGAGCGCTCCCGCCGCGAGATCGAGCGCTTCTCGAAGAAGGACGCCGAGGTCTATCCCGAGTTCAGCAAGGCGATGATGCAGATGGCGCGATTTGCCAAGCCCATGATCGACTCGCCGGCGCCGAGCCCGGAGACGTTCAACCCCTTCGAGCTCTTCGACATCCTGCAGATGGGCGGGCGCTTCAAGTCGCTGGGCAAGGACAACCAGACGCGCCTGCTCAAGATGATGACGATGAGCGCCGCGGACTTCCTGGACGAGTGGTTCGAGTCGGACGTCCTGAAGGGCCCGATGTCGGTGTCCGGCATCATCGGCACCTTCCAGGGCATCCGCTCGCCGGGCACGGCCTACGTCCTGCTGCACCACTACATGGGCGAGATCGACGGCGCCTTCCGCTCCTGGGGCTTCTCTAAAGGAGGGACGGGCGCGATCAGCATGGCCTGCGCCGGCGCGGCGCGCCACTTCGGCGCGGAGATCCGCACCGAGGCGCCGGTCTCCAAGATACTTATTGAGAATGGTCGCGCCCGCGGCGTCGTCCTGGCCAACGGCGACGAGATCCGCGCCGAGGTGGTGGTCAGCGGCGTGGACCCGCGCCTCACCTTCCTCGGCCTGGTGGGGGAGAGCGAGCTCGATCCGGAGTTCGCCACGCAGATCAAGCGCTACAAGTTCCGCGGCAGCTCGGGCAAGGTGAACCTCGCCCTCGACCGCTTCCCGAACTTCACCTGCCGCCCCGGCGACGGGGCGCACATCCGCGGCGACATCGCCATCGCGCCCTCCATGGACTACGTGGAGAGAGCCTACGACGAGGCGAAGTACGGGGACTTCTCGCGGCGCCCTTACATCAACATCGTGATCCCGTCGCTCACCGATCCGAGCGTGGCGCCCCCGGGAAAGCACGTCATGTCCTGCTTCGTGCAGTACGCGCCCTACAACATAAAGGAAGGGCCCGCGTTCTGGCCCCAGCGCCGCGAGGCCTTCGGCGAGACCGTGATCGACACGATCGAGGAGTACGTCCCGGACATCCGCAAGACGATCCTCCACAAGCAGGTGCTCACGCCCTGGGACCTGGAGAAGGAGTTCGGCCTCACCGAGGGCAACATATTCCACGGCGAATTGAGCCTGGAGCAGCTCGCCTTCCAGCGGCCCGCCGCCAAGTGGTCGCGCTACCGCACGCCGATCGACAAGCTGTATCTCTGCGCCTCGGGCGCGCACCCGGGCGGCGGCATCATGGGCGCTCCCGGCGAGCTGGCCTCGCGGGAGATCCTGGGCTCCGGCGTCATTTAAGAGGAAATCATGAACACCAACTACGACGTCATCGTGATCGGCGCGGGCCACAACGGCCTCGCCGCCGCCGCCGCGCTGGCCAAAGCCGGCCGGAAGGTGCTGGTCCTCGAGCGCCGCGGCGTGGCCGGCGGGCTCGCCGCCGGAGAGGAGTTCGCTCCCGGCTACCGCACCCAAGGCCTGCTCCTCGACACGCACGGCCTGCGCAAGGACGCGGTCCGCGACCTGGACCTCGAGTCCCACGGTCTCAAGCTCGCCGCCGAGGAGACGCCGGTGTACGTCGCCCAGGAGAAAGGCCCCGGCCTGCTCCTCTATCGCGACGCCGAGAGGGCGGCTCCGGAGATCGCCAGGCACTCGAAAAAGGACGCGGAGGCCTACAAGAAGTTCCGCGCCTTCGTCGACCGCATCGCGCCCTTCGTGGCCAAGGTGCTCGACTCCCAGCCTCCAGGCGTGGTCCCGGCGCCGTCGGATCTGCTCAAGCTCCTCGCGACCGGCATCTCCCTGCGCCGCCTCGGCGAGAAGGACATGCTCGAGGTCCTGCGCATCGGACCGATGTGCATCGCGGACTGGATGAACGAGTGGTTCGAGACCGATCTCCTCAAGGTCGCCCTCGCCGCCCCCGCGCTGCCCGGGACCTTCATGGGGCCGTGGTCGGCGGGCACCGTCGCGACCTGGCTCCTGGCCGAGTCCTCGGCGCACAACGGCGTGGCGGGCGGCCCGGCGGCGCTCGCCAAGGCCCTCGAGGCCGCCGCCAAGGCGCGCGGCGCGGAGCTCCGGCTCGACGCGCCGGTGCGCTCCATCCGGATCAAGGACGGCAAGGCCGCGGGCGTGACCCTCGAGGACGGCACGGAGGTCCACGCGCCCGTCGTCTTGTCCTCGCTCGACCCGAAGCGCACCTTGCTCGGGCTCGTCGCCCCGACGGACCTGCCGATGGATTTGGAGAAGCAGATCCGCGTCTTCAAGACCCGCGGGACCTGCGCCAAGCTCGCCCTCGCCCTCAAGGCGCCCGTCAAGTTCGCCGGCGCGGAGGGGAAGTCCTTCGCCGCGGCGCGCGTCTGCGGGGAGAAGATCGATGATCTGGAGAAGGCCTTCGACGCGGTGAAGTACCGCGAGTTCTCGAAGAGCCCGTATCTGGAGCTCCGCATGAGCGCCGAGGGAGGCAAGCACGTGGCCGAGGCCCTGGTGCACTTCGCTCCTTACGCGCTGGAGGGGGGCTGGACCGCGCAGAAGGCCGAGGCCCTGGCCGAGGCCGCCCTCGCCGTCTTGGAGCGCGTCGCGCCCGGGACGAAGGAGAACGTGACCGCGAAGCAGCTCCTCACACCGGCGGACTTGGAGTCGCGCTACGGGCTCACGGGCGGGCACATCTACCACGGCGAGCACGCGCTCGACCAAGTCTATTCCTTGCGGCCGTCCGTGGACCTGGCGCGCTACGCGACTCCGCTCGAAGGCCTCTTCCTGGGCGGCAGCGGCAACCATCCGGGCGGCGGCCTTACCTGCGCCCCGGGGACCTTGGCGGCCGAGGCCGTCCTCAAGGCCTCCTAATTCGCGCCTAGACTATAGGCCCAAGTTCTCCTAGGCCCCTTGCCCGGGCCCGGGAGGCCCGGTTGCCCCCGTCGGCGAGGAGCTTCACCGCTAGACTCTGGAGGTGAATTTCCTCGCCTTCGCCGCGGCGCTCCTGCTCGCCCCCGCGCGCGCCGCCGTGACGGCGCGAGCGGACGTCCCGGCGGCGCCGTCCCTCGCGCCTGCGGCGGCGCCCCCGCAGGGCCCCGCGCCGACGACGACCTTCACGCTGCTGGTCTCGCCCGAGCCGCTCGCCGCGGGGGGGATATCGTTGTCGGCGCCGCAAGACGCCGCGATCCGCGCGGAAGTCCCGACGCTTGCCGCCCCGCCGGAGACCACCGTCGCGGCCATGGCGGCGCCGCAGACGCTGACCGTCGTCTACAGCGGCGAGGTCGGGGGCCTGCCGGCCCATGGAGCGCCCGCGCTCGCGGCCGACGGGCAAGCGGCCCCGGAGCCGGAGCGAAGCCCCCTTTCCTCGGCCCAAGGCCTCTCCGGGGCCGCGGCCGAGGCGGGCAACCTCGCCGAGCGCGACCCCGCCGGAGCCTCCCTGCGCCTCGGGACGCTCTATCACGGGGAAGCCGCCTCCCCGTCTCCCGATCCGGTGCCGGAAGCCGCGGGAGCCGCCGCCGTTCCGGGCCTGAGCGCCGGCCTAGCGGCGACGAACGCGGCCCCGGGCCAAGAGCCTCCGGCTCCCGTCAAGCCGCGCGCGGGCGGCCTTCCTTTGGGTTTCGTCAGCGGCGCCGCGCTGGGCGTCCTGGCGCCGTATCTCCTGGGGATCGTCCCGATCCATTTCTCGCTGTTCTCCGCGTTCCTGCTCCTGGGAACGCTCATGGCCGCCGCCCTGCTGGCGCTTCCGTTCAAGACGGCGCAGGCCGCCTTCCGCCGTTTTCGGCCCCTTCCGAGCCGCGCCCGCGGTCCGCGCAAGCTCCGCTGGTCCCGGTATGGGATCGGCGCCGCCGTGGGGCTGGCTTTGGGCGTGACCCCCTGGCTCTCCCGCCCCGCCTTGGCCCCCGCGGTCAACACGCTCATCGCGCCCACGCGCCCGGGAGCGCAGGCGCCGGTCCCGCGGGACTTCTATCCCCGCCTCAGCGCCCACCTGCGGGAGAACCCCGAAGGCCGCCGCGTCCTCGACGAGCTCGGCGGGAGGCTGCCTCCGTTCTTCTCCGCCCAGGCGGGCGACGACCACTACTCTCCCATGCTCGACTCCGTCTTCATCCACTCCGAGGCGCCGCTGGACAACCTCGTCGCCATAGACGCCTGGATAAGGGCCAACGACGACACCATCCTCCACGAGCTGGTCCATGCCGTCCAGGCCCGGCGCCGCCTCGGCACCCCAGGCCTGCTCACCGTCAACGCCCGGGAAAACGAGATGGAGGCCTACACCCGCCAGAACCTCTACCTGTTCGAGAAGTGGAAGGCCGATCCCGGCGCCGACGAGGACGGGGTGAAGCTGGGAAGCTTCGCCGACTTCGTGCGCGACCCTGACGGCTATCTGGAGGCCCAACTGGGCTCGTACCGCGGAGTTCCGTCTCTGCCCGCGAGCTCGCCCTTCCATTCCTGGTACGCCCGCCTGCGCGAGGAGCATCTTCCCCGCGTGCTCGCGGAGGGCGCGCTCCTCGTCGGCGACCGCTACCTGGCCCGCCACCGCGCTCAAGGCCGGGGGAACTACCAGCAGAGCCTGGCCCTGGGCTTCTACGTTCTGGCCTACGACCGGGCCAAGGCGCTCGGAGACGAGAGGCTCGCCGCCGAGGCCGGCTCGCGATTTCCCGAGGCCGGCGCGCCGAACCTCGCTCGAGCCCGGGAGCTGGTCCTGGCTTTCCAGACGCTCCACAGCAGCCGGCCCAATTAGCTATAATTGGACTTCCGGGCGGCGGTTTCATGACGCCTAAATCCAACCCGGCACACGGAGCTTCCACCCAATGCCCACCGCCACCATGGACTACAAGGTCAAGGACATCTCTCTCGCCGCCTGGGGACGCAAGGAGATCGACATCGCCGAGCACGAGATGCCCGGCCTCATGGCGCTGATCGAGGAATACAAGGGCAAGAAGCCCCTCGAGGGCGCCCGCATCGCCGGCTGCCTGCACATGACGATCCAGACCGCGGTGCTCATCGAGACCTTGATCAAGCTCGGCGCCTCCGTGCGCTGGTCCAGCTGCAACATCTTCTCGACCCAGGACCACGCCGCCGCGGCCATCGCCAAGGCCGGCATCCCGGTCTTCGCCTGGAAGGAAGAGACCCTCAAGGAATACGACTGGTGCATCGAGCAGACCCTGCGCTGGCCGGACGGCGAGCCGCTCAACATGATCCTCGACGACGGCGGCGACCTCACCAACATGGTGCACGATCAGCACCCCGAACTCATCAAGGGCATCCACGGCATCAGCGAAGAGACCACGACCGGCGTCCACCGCCTCTACCAGCGCGCCGAGAAGGGCACCCTCAAGTGCCCGGCGATCAACGTCAACGACTCCTGCACCAAGTCGAAGTTCGACAACCTCTACGGCTGCCGCGAGTCGCTCCTCGACGGCATCAAGCGCGCCACCAGCGTCATGATCGCGGGCAAGACCGCGGTGGTCTGCGGCTACGGCGACGTGGGCAAGGGCTCGGCGCAGTCGCTGCGCGGCCAGGGCGCGCGCGTGCTCATCACCGAGATCGACCCGATCAACGCGCTCCAGGCCTGCATGGAGGGCTACCAGGTCGTGACCATGGACGACGTCGCCGCCGAGGCGGACATCTTCGTCACCACCACCGGCTGCCGCGACATCATCACGCGCAAGCACATGGACGCGATGAAGCACAACGCGATCGTGTGCAACATCGGGCACTTCGACCTCGAGATCGACATCGCCTCCCTGACCTCGGACAAGAAGATCAAGAAGCTCACCGTGAAGCCGCAGGTCGACCAGTACGAGTGGCCCGACGGCAAGCGCATCATCCTGCTCGCCGAGGGCCGGCTCGTGAACCTGGGCTGCGCCACCGGACACCCCAGC
>DATLOS010000552.1:0-2745 GCA_035536155.1 Elusimicrobiota bacterium | reverse complement strand
TGGAGGCGGCGCTCGAAGGTCTCGTCCGCGTCGCGGCGCGCCTCGGAGGCCTCGCGACGGATCTCGCGGGCTTCCCCTTGAAGCTCTTGGCGCAGCGTCTCGCGGTCCCGCTCGACGGCCTTCAGCCGCTCGGCGTCGTCCTGGAGACGCTCGGCGAGCCGGCTGTCGATCGCGGCGAGCCGCTCCGCGGCCTCGCCGGCGAAGCCGGAGACCGCCTCGCGAAGCTGCTCGCGCAGGCTCCGTTCCTCGTCCGCGCCGCGCCGGGCGCCGTCGGCGAGCTCGGCCTGCAGGCCCTCCAGCGCGCGCGCCTGCGCCTCGAGGGGCGCAAGCGCCTCCCGCAGGCCGGCCGGCGGCTGCCGAAGCAGCTCCTCCATGGAGCGGACCGAGGAGCGGAGCTCCTCGTCGCGGCGGGAGGACTCCTCCCGGGCGCGCTCGAGGGCCTGGGCGAGGGCGGCGAGCCCGGAGTGGACCTCGCCCCCCGCCGCCGGCGACGGAGCGGGCGCGGGAGCCGGGTCCGGCCGCTCCAGCGCCTTCTGGACGAGCGACGTGAGGCTCGCGTGGAGCTCGCCGAGGCGGGCCTCGAGCGCCTCGATGCGCCCGCGGTATTGGGAGCGCTCCTCCTCGAGCTGGGTCACGTTCTTCGCCTGGCGGAACTGCTCGCTCAGGCGGCGGATCTCACCCTCCACCTCCGTGCGCATGGCCTCGCGCTGCTTGAGAAGGGCGTCGGCGGCCTGGGCCTTCTCCCGCTCGCGCGCCAGCTCGATCTCCAGGGTCTCCAGCCGGTGCCGCAAGACCTCGACGGCCGAGGCCTCCTGCGCCTGCGCGGGCTCTTGCGCCAGCGTGGGCGGCACGGGGCGCATGGGCGGCTGGGGCGGCTCGGGCGGCATCGCCTACCTCTCCCGGAAGCGGCGGGAGCTCTTGGCCGGCAGGTTCCAGCTCACCGCGAAGCGGTGCGCGTTGCCCAGCTGGCCGAAGGGCACGAAGGCGTAGTCGAAGGCGAACTCGGAGAGCTTGATGCCGGTGCCGAAGCTGGCGCCGGTGAAGCCGTCGACGCCGTTGAAGCTGTTGAGGGTGTTGTAGCCCGCGCGCAGGAAGATCTTGGCCGTGCTCACCGTCCCGACCGCGTACTCCGTCCCGATGGCGCCGAAGGGGGTGTCCGAGATCGGGCAAATGCCCTCGATCGACAGGATCAGGTTGGGCGTCCAGTTGATCGCGGCGCCGAGGCGGAGCCGGAAGGGCAGGTTGTCGCGGGTCTGGTCGAACTTCTGGCCGCGGCCCATGTTCTGGCCGACGAAGCTCAGGGTGAACGGGCGGTACGCCTCGGTGTAGCGGGCCTGCACGCCCAGGTCGCCGGCGAAGCCGTTGGCGTGGGCGACCAGGTCGGAGCGGAAATAGCGCGCCGTGGCGCCCAGGGAGATGTCCCGCTCCGAGTCGGTGAGGTCGATGATGTTCTGGCCCCAACCGAACTCGAAGACGTAGTTGCGCGGGTGGAACTGCCCCAGGACGTTGCCGTTGACGTCGGTGTTGTCGATTCCCCCCGCGTCCATGTAGCGGACCGCCCCGCCGAGGACGGAGAGGTCGTTGATCCTCTGCGCGTAGGAGATGTACTGGAGCCGGATGCCGGCCAGGTACTCGTTGTGCATCGCCGACAAGGAGGCGCGGGGCACGCGGGTCAGGCCGGCGGGGTTCCAGTACATGGAGTTGGAGTCGTCGGTGACGGCGGAGTACGCGCCGCCCATCGCGATGCCGCGCGGGCCGACGTCGAGGTTCAAGAACTCGGAGCCGGCCGTGCCCACCGAGGTGGAGTTGAAGTCGGCGCGCGCGTATCCCGCGGATGCGGCGAGGAGCATGGCCGCGAGGCGGAGGCTCCTCATCAGCGCACCACCGCCAGCTTGAAGATGCGCTTTTCGCCTCCGGCGTTCACGATGGCGAGATAGAGGCCGCTGGCCACGTGGCGGCCGTGCTTGTTGGTCGCGGGCCAGATGGCGACGCCCGAGGCGTTGGCGCTCCCGTCGAAGAGGGTCTCTCCGTGGATGGTATAGATCTTGACCGAGGCGTTGGCCGGGAGACGGTCGAAGGTGAAGAAGGGCGCCTGGGAGGCGAAGAGCGGGTTCGGGAACACGCGCCCGGTCTCGATGGTGCCCGACGGGGAGATCTGCTGGAGCTGGAACTCGGAGAAGTGGTTGATGTAGGAGGTGACGCTAAGCTGGCTCGAGTCCACCGAGCTGACCGAGGGCACGCAGGAGCCCGAGGTCGGGTCGAAGCGGGTGAGGCCGAACGTCTCGGTGGGGCCCGTCGGGTCGCCCGAGTTGTAGCCGACGGTCAGCTGCAGCGGCTTCTGGGGCTGGGCGCCGGACGGCGTGGTCGTGATCGACAGCTTGTGCAGGCCGCCGCAGACGTTCGCCGCGGCGCGGGAGCTGACGAAGACGCAGACGTCCTGCGAGAAGCTCCCTGCCGGGACGAAGAGCGTGATGGGCGTGAGGTCGCCCAGGTTGCCTTGCAGGATGACGTTGTAGGTGCTGTTGGCCACCGTGCAGGCGGACAAGGAGCCGGCCGGGCCGCCGCCGTTGTTGGTGGTGCCCGAGGCGACGGGCACGGCAAAGCTCGTCTCGTTGCCGAAGACGTTGCGGGCGGAGATGCGGAACTTATAGGTGACGCCGGTCAGCAGGCCGCTGACCACGGTCTGGGTGGAGGTGAAGTTGGAGGTGAACTGGATCGGAGTGGACACGGTCACGAAGTCGTCGG
>DATLOS010000551.1:0-5623 GCA_035536155.1 Elusimicrobiota bacterium | reverse complement strand
CGCGAAGAAGCTCTACCATCCCTTCGAGCACGGCGGCTATTGGGCCTGGCGCCTTCCTCGGCCGTACCGCGTATTCCACGACGGGCGCTACCTCTTCCTCGAGCTCCACGCCGAGCAGAACGCGGCGTTCCAGGGCTCGCGCTCCTGGGGCGAGTTCCTCGACCGGCGCGGCGTCGAGGTCGCCTGCCTGCGCCGGCGGACCAACGGCCAGGTGGTCGAGGCGGCCGATGGACCCGGCGGGCGGAAGGTCCCGGTGCTGCGCCCGCTCTACGCGGGCTACATGCCGGCCGAGACCTGGGCGCTGGTCTACTGGGACGAGAAGGACATGCTCTTCGTCCGCCGCGGCGCGGCCCCGCCGGAATGGCTCGCGGAGCGCGAGTACCGGGCGCTGAAGCCGGACGACTACGAGCTCACGGAGCTCTCGCTTCGGCGCGGGAAGCTGAGCCTCGCCGGCCTGCGCGCCGAGCTCTCGCGCCGCAAGAGCGAGGGTCCCGGCGGGGCGGAGCTAGGCGCGCTGGAACGCTGGCTCGCGGATCCCGCTCTTGGCGCAGCGCTTTCTCAGCGCGAAACCCGCCGCTAGAAGCGCCGCCGAGACCCCGCACTCGGTGAGCGAGCTCTGCAGCCCGAGGGCCAAGGTCGCGGCGATGCCCGCCGCCGGCACGAGCCAGCCCCCGGGCAAGCGCCAGGCGCCGGCCGCGTCGCGCTGTCGCAGGACGGGCACGGCGGCGCAAGTCGAGAGATACTGGGCGCAGACGGCCACGTTGCTGAAATCCACGAGGCGGCGGAAGTCGAAGAAGAGGACCGACGCGAACGAGAGCGCGGTCGTGACGGCGATGGCGCGGAAGGGCACGGCGTAGCGCGGGTGCGGCTCGGCCAGCGACGCGGGCAGGTGGCCGTCCTCGGCCAGGGCCGAGAGGTAGCGCGGGCCCACCAGGGCGGCCGAGGCCACGTAGCCGGTCATGGAGAACGCCGCCGTCAGCGCGATCAGCCCCGCGCCGACGGGGCCGAAAAGGGAGATCGCGGCGTCGGCCAGCGGCCTCTGCGAGGCGGCGAGAGGGCCCACGGCGCTGGTCGCCACCGCTTGCAGCGCCATATATAGGAGAGACGCGAGAACCAAGGACAACGTCACCGCCCACGGGACGTCCCGTTTGGGATTGGCGGCCTCGCCCGACGGCACGGGCACGGCCTCGAAGCCCTGCAGGGCGAAGTAGGCCAGAAAGCAGGCCGGCCCCAAGCCCTCCCAGCGCGCCGGCGCCATCGGCCAGAGGCGCGCCCACTCGATGCGGGGGAGCCCGAACAAGGCCAGGGCCAGGAGGGGCAGGAGCTTGGCCACGGTGAAGACGTTCGACGCGCGCGCGCCCAGGACGACGCCGCGGTAGTTGAGCGCGCCGAAGGCGAGAATCGACGCGGCGGCCACCGCCTTGGCCGCGCCCGCCGAACCCAAGGCCGGGGAGAAGTAGCCGAGATAGGCGGAGATGCCGGTCGCGACCGCGGCGATGCCGAAGACGTAGGAGGCCCAGGAGAGCCAGCCCACGCCGAAGCCGACCGCGTCGCCGAAGGCCGCGCGGGCGTAGAGGTAGGCTCCGCCCGGCCGTTCGAAGCGCGAGGAGGCCTCGGCGAAGCACAGGCCGACCAGGATCAGGCCCGCGCCGACCGCCCCGAAGCTCACCCAGGCGGCGGGCCCGAGCAGGCCCGCGAGCTGGGCGGGGAAGAGGAATATGCTCGAGCCGACGACGGAGTTGAGCCCGAGCGCCAGCAGCTCGCGAAAGCCGAGCGGCCGCTCGCTCGCCATCCGTCCGGTCAGGCCTTGCCGGCGGGGCGGCGGCCGACGGCCTTGGCGAACTCCTTGTCGAGCGCGGCCAGCACGTCCTCTTGGCCGGAGTAGGTGCCGCGCCGGAAGCGGCGCGAGGCGGTGCCCTGCTGCATCTGCTCGCAGACCTGCCAGTCCTCGCGGTTGGTGATGTCCCAGAACTCGACCGCCGACTTGAAGCGCTCCATCTTCTTAGGGTCGGCGATGGTCTCGGGGGCGAGGAGCCAGTGGCAGTCGAGCAAGGTGTGGTCCACCGCGACGGGGCGGATGCGGTGGTAGATGACGAAGTCCGGGTGCGGCGAGAGGAGCAGGTTGGGGAACACGGAGTAGTAGTAGACCCTCTTCAAGTCCTCGCCCCGGATGTCGCCCAAGGGCGGGCCCGCGGGCGCGCCGTCCATGGTCATGCCGCCCTTGCCGGCCTCCATGGTCATGTAGCCGCCGATCACGGAGCCCTCCATGCAGTCGTGGGCCGCGCCGCGGAAGTGCGTGATCCGCGACAGGCGCGGATGGACGCCGGGGCAGTGGTAGCACTCCTGGTAGTTGTGCAGGACGATCTTCCAGTTGCACTTCAGGTCGTACTCGATCTTGTGGGCGATGCGCAGGTCCTTGAGATGCCACTTGCCGAAACGCTCGGCGTTCAGGGCCCCCATCTCGGCCTCGAAGGGGCCCGGCTTCTCGGAGAGGTTCAGGAAGACGAAGCCCTCCCAGACGCGCACGGCGGCGGCGTAAAGGGGGTGCTCTTCGAGCTTGAAGCTCGGCATCTCGTCCATGAGCGGGGCGGCTTCGAGGCGGCCGTCCAGGCCGTAGCTCCAGGCGTGGTAGGGGCAGCGGATCTTGGCGTTCGCGAAGCAGCCCTTGGGCTCGACGCAGAGCCGGGTGCCGCGGTGGCGGCAGACGTTGAAGTGGGCGCGCAGCTCGCCGTCCTTGCCGCGGACCAGGATGATGCTCTCGTCGCCTACGGGGACGAGGTGGTAGTCGCCGGGCTTGGCGACCTCTTCCTCGCGGCAGGCCAGAAGCCAGCGCCCGCAGAACACCTTGTCGAGCTCCGCGCGGTAGATCTCGGGCGAGTGGAAGTACTCGGGCTCGATGGTGGGCTGCCCGTCCAGGAGGGCGTAGTCGCTGCCGCGCTTCTTGAAGTCGGTTTTCGTCGCCATTCGCCGATTCTAGCATAGGCGGGCGGGAGCCCGCCGCGGGGGGCGTCAGCGCGCCGCCACCGACATCGTCTCGTAGATCTTGCACATGTCCCCGGGCTGGAACGTGACGTCGCCGCCGGGGCCGTGGGAGTTGCGGGTCATGAAAACGGTCCCGTTCCCGCCGGAACGCATCCCTTTGATGACGAGCGAGTGCTCGGAATAGGAGACGGCCACGGGCCGTCCGGCGCGCAGCTCCGCGGCGATCTCCTCCGCCCGGGGGCGGCCGAGGCGGGCGCACTCCTCGGGGCCGACCCGGGAGGGATCGGAGGGGGAGAAGCTCTTGCGGGTCAGGCGCAGGCCGGAGAGCCACTCCAGGCTCCGCCGGCGCTGGGACTCGAGGGCGTCGTCGTTGCCGCTCAGGTAGCGCTGCAGGATGCGCTGCGAGGCCGGGGCCTGCTGCAGGCGCGCCCAATGGCCGCGCGCGTCGTATAGGAGCCGGACGTACCAGGGCTGGCTTCGGCGCTGGCGCTCCAAGTCCTCCAAGGTCCGGCGCTCGGCCTCCCGATAGCGCAGGTAGCGCTGGCGGAAAGCGTCGTACTGCATGCCGGTGGCGACTCCGTTTTGCAGCGCGTACTGGATCACCTCGGGCGTGTAGTTCCCCTCCGAGAGCGCGGCGGAGCCCCGGCGGCGGAAGCCGTCGTAGACGTCGCCGCTGAGGATCGTGCGGCGCGTGAAGAGGTCCGCCTCGGAGAGCCGCAGCGGGCGTCCGGTGAGGCGGTAGTAGGCGGCCTCCAGGAGGGCGACCGCGGCGAAGGTGTGGCAGGAGCCGATGTCCCCCTGGGAGCGGGAGGGGCCGGAGAACTGGTAGGAGAGATCGACCGTCTCCCCGGAGGGCGCGGATACGGCGCCGGCGGACCCTACGGCGGGGGCGCGCGGGCCCCACGACGACGGGCCGGCCGCGATGGAGGCCCTCGCCCAGGCGTAGGCGTTCTCCAGGGAGCGGTCGTCGGCCGCCCAGGCCTTCGCGCCCAGGAGCGCCGCCGCGAGCGCCGCCGCGATTGCTTTCACCCGCCGCAGGATGGCTCGCGGGACCCATGGCGGCCGGGGCCCAAAGGGAACGCCTCCGCTGGACAAAAAGTCCCATGATGTGTGGAGGCCTCCGAGACACGCCCGCGCTTGACACGGGGCGGCACAGGACCTAAAATGTTAGCAGTCGCACCAGCGGATTGCTAATTTTGGAACGATGCGCCAACTCGACCCTCAAGTAGCCCAGGAACGCAAGCGCAAGGTCCTGCAGTGGGCCGTCCACCACCACATCCGGACCTCGCGCCCGATCGCGTCCTCGAACCTCGCGGAGGAGGCCGGCCTCGACCTCTCCAGCGCGACGCTGCGCAGCATCCTCAAGGAGCTGGAAGACGAGGGTTTCCTCCACCAGCCCCACACCTCCTCGGGGCGCGTGCCGACCGATCGGGGCTACCGCTTCTACGTCGATTATCTGCAGGACGTCCAGCGTCTCGCGGCCCAGGAGAAGGCGCAGATCGAGTCGCAGTACCGCAACCGAATGGAGGAACTCGACTTGCTCCTGGCCCAAACGTCGCGTCTCCTTTCCCGCGTGACCCACAGCACCGGCCTCGTGCTCTCTCCCAAGATGGAGAAGCAGACCTTGAAGCGCCTCGAGCTCATCCCGCTCGGCCCCAACCAGGTCCTGGCCATCGTGGTGACCAACGCCGGCCAGGTACGCCACTGGCCCATCCGCCTCTCCTTCGCGCCGTCGCGGGAGCGCATCCAGATGCTCAACCGCTTCCTCAACGAGCACGTCGAGGGCCTCTCCATCCGCGAGGTGCAGTCGACGCTGTCGGCGCAGATCGAGAAGGCGGAGCGCGAGCTCCGCGAGCTCCACGGCCTGGCCCGGGAGCTCCTCAGCGAGCTGGGCGGCGCAAGCGCGCCCGAGGAGCTCTATCTCGAGGGCGCGACCAGTTTGGTCGAGCGCGCCGAGGAGATCGGCGACCCGCGCCAGCTCCAGTCCCTGATGCGGGTGTTCGAGGAGCGCCAGGCCATCGCGCGGATGCTCCACGAGGAGTTCGAGCGGGCCGCCGAGGACGCGGTCAAGGGCAAGGGGAAGTCCTCGCGCGCCGTGAGCGTGCGCATCGGCGCCGAGAACCTCCTGCCCGAGCTCAAGAACCTGAGCCTGGTGACCACGGTCTACACGCACAAGGACCAGGTCGTCGGCGTCCTGGGCATCCTAGGCTCTCGCCGCATGGAGTACGCGCGCATGATGTCCTTGGTCGATTACATGGGACGGATGGTCAGCCGCACGCTGGAGGCCTGGGACCCGGGCTCCGAGGAACCGAATGAAGGACGAAAGGGACGCTGAGGCCGCCGAAGCCGAAGGCGCGGGCGAGGAGCTCTCGCCGCAGGACGCGGCCGTGGCCATGGCCAAGGAGCTCGCCTCGAAGGAGGCCGAGAACAAGGCCCTCTACGACCAGCTCCTGCGCATGAAGGCGGAGTTCGAGAACTACCGCAAGCGCGTGGACCGCGAGAAGCCGGACTGGTACCGGCTCGGGGCCGCCGGAGTGCTGGCCAAGCTCCTGCCGCTGTTCGACCTGCTGCGCCACGCGCACCAGGAGATCCAGGCGGACCATTCGGAGACCCCGCTGGCCAAGGGCATGGACGCGATCTT
>DATLOS010000550.1:0-8245 GCA_035536155.1 Elusimicrobiota bacterium | reverse complement strand
AGCACCTGCGCGCGCGCCCCCAAGGGACGAATATCGCCAACGAGCTTCTCGATGAGCTCCTAAAAAAAGAGGCCGCCGGGGAGAACCTGCCCTGCTTCTTCGATTGCCCGGACTTCGTGGTGGCCGGCCGCCCTTACGCCGAGTACCGCGAGCGCTCCCAGGCCGCGGCGGATGAAAAGCTTCTCCTGGGGCTCGCCCTGGCCGCGGGCGGAGTCCTGGTGCTGGTCGCCCTCTGGCTGGGCGTCTACTGACGCTAGAAGCGCGGCCGGAAAGTCCGCGACCGGGGGCTCGGGGACCTCGCGGGTTCGCGCGGCTCGGGCGGCGCCGCGTTCGGACGCGGAGCGTGCGGCGCCCGGGGCGCGGCGTGATGCGTCGGCGCGTGGCGGGGACGCGCGGGCTGGGACTGGGGTTGGCGCTGCGGCTGGCGCTGCTGCGCGCCCCCGCGGCGGAAGCCTCCGGAGGACGAGCCGGCGCGGCCGTAGTCGAAGCCCTCGAGCGTGCGGCGCTCGAGCGGCGCGCCCAGCACGCGCTCGATGGCGCGCACCATGCCCTCGTCCTCGTGGGTGGCCAAGGTGAAGGCGTCTCCGGTCTTGGCCGCGCGGCCGGTGCGGCCGATGCGGTGGGTGTAGGCCTCGACGGTATCGGGCATGTCGAAGTTGATCACGTGGGTGATCTGGGAGACGTCGATGCCGCGCGCGGCGATGTCGGTCGCCACCAGGACCTCGTAGGTGCCGTCGCGAAATCCGTCGAGCGCCGCCTTGCGCCGGTTCTGGGAGAGGTTCCCCTGCAGGGACGCGGCCGCATAGCCCGCGTCTTCGATCTTCTGGCCGAGGCGCTTGGCCCGGTGCTTGGTCCGGGTGAAAACCAAGGTCGAGCCGTAGCCCTTGCGCTTGAGGATCTCGAGGAGGAGGTCGGTCTTGAGGTGCTCCTTCACGGGATAGAGGGCGTGCGAGACCGTCGTCACCGGCTCGCCCCGGCTGACCTGCACGGTGACCGGGTCCTTCAAGACCTCGTGCGCCAGGCGGCGGATGTCGTCGGGCATGGTCGCGGAGTAGAACAGCGTCTGGCGCGTCTTCGGCAGCATCTGCAGGATGCGGCGCACGTCGGGCAGGAACCCCATGTCGAACATGCGGTCGGCCTCGTCGAGGACCAGGACCTCCACGTGGGAGAGGTCGGCGGTCTTTCGCCCGCAGTGATCCAGGAGCCGGCCCGGGCAGGCGACGGCGATCTCCGCGCCGCCGCGCAGGCCCTTCTCCTGCGGGCCCATGCCGACGCCGCCGTAGACGGTGACGCTGCGCAGGCCGGTGTGGCGGCCCAGGTCGCGGAAGCTCTCGTGGATCTGCTCCGCCAGCTCGCGCGTCGGCGCCAGCACCAGCGCCCGGATGCGGCCGCGGGGGCCGGTCAGGAGGCGGTGCAGGATGGGCAAAGCGAAAGCGGCGGTCTTGCCCGTGCCGGTCTGGGCCAAGCCGAGGACGTCCTTGCCCGCCAGGCCGTGGGGGATGGACTGGGCCTGGATCGGGGTGGGCTCCCGGTAGCCCAGGTCCTTGACGCCGGCGAGGACCTTGGGGTGCAGCTGGAACGCGTCGAAACTCATGGGGTGCGGCCTCCGATGGGGTTGTGCGACCGAGGACGAAGCGGGGGGCGACGGCCTTCTTTCCTGATTATAGCAAATCGAGGTCCTCTCCGTCGGAAATAAGCTAAAATTCGAGAATGCCCGTCGGGAGCGCCGAGGACACCCCTCTCCTGCGCCAGTACAAGTCCCTCAAGTCCGCCTATCCCCACGCCGTCCTCCTTTTCCGCCTGGGCGACTTCTACGAGATGTTCGGCGACGACGCCAAGCTCGCCAGCCCGATCCTGGGCGTCGTCCTGACCCACCGGCAGGGCCTGCCCATGTGCGGGGTGCCCTACCACTCCTTCTCGGGCTATGCCGCGAAGCTGCTCAAGGCCGGCCACCGCGTCGCCATCGCCGACCAGATGGAGGAGCCCTCCCAAGCCAAGGGCATCTTCAAGCGCGAGGTCACCCGCCTCCTGACCCCGGGGACCTTGGTCGAGGACGAGCTCCTCGGCTCGTCGGCCACCAACTACCTCGTCGCCATCGAGCCGGACACCGTGGGCTGGGGCCTGGCCTGCGTCGAGGTCTCGACCGGCGAGTTCTGGGCCACCCAGGCGATCAACGACCACGGCGGCCTCCAGCTCCACGGCCTCCTCGCCCGCCTCGACCCGGCCGAGGTGCTCGTGCCTCCGCGCGCGCTCGAGGACGCTTCCCTCAAGCGGCTCTTGCCGGCCCGCGCGGCGGTGAGCCCGTTCTCCGCGCCCCACCCCGAGCTCCCGGTCGAATGGAGCAACGCCGCGCTCTGGCGAAACCGCCACCTCGCCCTGCGCGCCGCGCTGGCCGCGCGCGCCTACGTGGTCGAGACGCAGTCGCACCTGCGCGACGCCCCCCTGCCCGAGTACCGCGAGGCCGCGAACGCGCTGGCCTTGGACGAGGCCGCCATCCGCACGCTGGAGCTCGTCGACTCGACGGAGGGCGGCAAGCGGCATTCGCTCTGGGGCGTGCTCGACTTGGCCAAGACCGCGATGGGATCTCGCCGCCTGCGGCACTGGATCCTCCACCCTTCCATCGAGCTGCCCGAGATCGAGCGGCGGCTCAACTGCGTGGCGGAGCTGGGCGACAAGCCCTCCGCGCGCGAGAAGCTGCGCGCCGCCCTGGGCGAGATGTCGGACGTGGAGCGCGTCATCCAGCGCCTCGCCACCCGCTCGGCGGGCCCGCGCGACTTGGCCGCCCTGCGCGACTCGCTGCTGCAAGTCCACTCCCTCGAGGCCTGGGCCGGCGACGGCGCCTTCGACTCCGGGCTCGCCGCCTTGGCCGACGCCCTCCTCGCCCTGGCGGCGCCCCTCAAGGAGCTCCAGAAATATCTCGACGGCGCCGTGGCCGAGGAGCCTCCGGCGCGGCTCTCCGACGGCGGCGCGGTGCGCGAGGGCTTCGACGCCGAGCTCGACAAATTGCGCCGGCTCAAGGCGGACTCGCGCTCGGTCCTGGCCGAGCTCGAGGAGCGCGAGCGGCGCGAGACCGGCATCTCCTCCCTCAAGGCCGGCTACAACTCGGTGTTCGGCTACTTCCTCGAGGTGACCAAGGCCCACCAGGCCAAGGTCCCCGCGCGCTTCATCCGCAAGCAGACCTTGACCAACGCCGAGCGCTACATCACCCCCGAGCTCAAGGAGCTCGAGGTGAAGATCCTCGGCGCCGAAGACAAGGCCCTGCGCCTCGAGGCGCGGCTCTTCGAGGCCATCCGCTCCGAGACCTTGGACCGGGCCGAGCCGGTGCGCCGCTTCGCCCAGCTCGCCGCCGAGCTCGACGCCCTCGCCGCCCTCTCCGAGCGCGCCTCCTCGAGCGGCTGGACCAAGCCGACGGTGGACTTCTCCCACGTCTTCGAGATCGAGGACGGGCGCCACCCCATCGTCGAGGCGGCCCTCCCCGCGGGGACGTTCGTGCCGAACTCGACGCGCCTCGACGGCGACAAGGCGCAGACCATAGTCCTCACCGGCCCGAACATGGGCGGCAAGTCGGTGTACCTGCGCCAGAACGCGCTCTTGGCCGTGCTCGCGCAGATGGGCAGCTTCGTGCCGGCCAAGTCGGCGCGGATCGGCGGGGTCGACCGCATCCTCACCCGCATCGGCGCGCAGGACCAGCTCGCCCGCGGCGAGTCGACCTTCATGGTCGAGATGCGCGAGACCTCGCACATCCTGCGCTCGGCCACGGCGCGCAGCCTCATCCTCCTCGACGAGGTCGGCCGCGGCACCTCGACCTACGACGGCATCTCCATCGCCTGGGCGGTGCTCGAGCACCTGAACCGCGCCCTGGCCAAGGACGGCGGCCCGCGCGGGCCGCGCGTCATCTTCGCGACCCACTACTTCGAGCTCACCGAGCTGGCCGAGCTCCTGCCCGGCGTGGTCAACGCCAGCGTCGAGGCGCGCGAGTGGACGACTCCCGAGGGGCGCACCGAGGTCGTCTTCCTCCACAAGATCTCGCCGGGCCCGGCCGACCGTTCCTTCGGCATCCACGTGGCCGAGCTGGCGGGGATACCCACGGCCTGCCTGGCCCGCGCGCGGGAGATCCTGCGCGGCCTGGAGAACGAGGCCCGCGCCAAGCCCGCCGCCAAGCCGCGGGCCATCGACGACGAGCCGACCTTGCCCCTATTTGACGAGGAGCCGGTCCTGCGCGAGCTGCGGGCCGTGGACCCCGACCACCTCACCCCGCGCCAGGCCCTCGACCTCATCGCGGCCTGGAAGAAGAGGGTCTGATGCCGTCCATCCGCAGGCTCCCGCCCGAGGTCGCCTCGCGCATCGCCGCCGGCGAGGTGGTCGAGCGGCCCGCCTCGGTTCTCAAGGAGCTGATCGAGAACTCGATCGACGCCGGCGCCCGCCGGATCGACGTCGCCTGCGAGGGCGCGGGCCGCAAGCTCCTGCGCGTGGCCGACGACGGCTGCGGCATGGGCCCCGAGGACTGCCGCGTCGCCTTCGAGCGCCACGCCACCAGCAAGATCAAGGATTTCGAGGACCTCGACTCCTTGGCGACCTTCGGCTTCCGCGGCGAGGCCCTGTTCGCGGTGTGCGCCGTGGCCAAGGTCGCCCTGACCAGCACGCCGAAGGGCTCCCGCAAGGGCTGGCGGGTCGAGGCCGACGCCGGAAAGGTGAAGCGCGAGCACGAGGCTCCGCCGGTCGAGGGCACGGTCGTCGAGGTGCGCGACCTCTTCCACAACACGCCGGCCCGGGCCAAGTTCCTCAAATCCGACGCCTCGGAGCGCGCCCAGCTGGCGCGCGTGATCGAGGAGGCCGCTTTGGCCAACCCCGCCATCGCATTCCACTACAAGTCCGAGGGCCGCGCCACCCTCGATTTCCCCGCCCGGACGGGCGACGAGGTCGCGGCCCTGCGCGCTCGCGCCCAGGACGTCCTCGGCGCCGGCATCGGCTCGGGCCTGCTCCTCGCGACGGCCGGCCGGCCGGGGCTGTCCCTGCGGGCTCTCGTCTCGGCGACGGACTCGCTCACCTCCTCGCGCGGCTACCAGCTCGCCTTCGTCAACCGCCGCCCGGTCTCGAACCGGACGGTCCAGCAGGCCCTCTACCGCGCCTATGAGCCGTTCCGCGAGCGCAACCGGCACCCCGCGGCGGTGCTCTTCCTCGAGGTCCCCGCCGACCAGGTGGACGTGAACGTGCACCCCACCAAGCGCGAGGTGCGCTTCCGCTCGGAGAGCGCCGTCTACGAGTCGGTCTCGCAGGCGGTCTCCAAGGTCCTCCTCGAGGCCAAGGGCATCCCGACCTTGGACTCCCTGCGCCGCGTGCCCGCCGCCGGATATCCCGCGGCCGATTTCTCCTCGCGCGTCGCCGAAGCCGCCGAGCTTCCCGTCGGCCCCGCGCCGCGCAAGACCGGCGAGGAGCGGCCCTGGTTCGACCCCGGCCTGCGCTATCTCGGCCAGATCGAGCGGGCCTATCTCGTGTTCGAGGTTGACGGCGGCCTCCTCATGGTGGACCAGCACGCCGCCCAGGAGCGCGTCCTCTTCGAGCGCTACATGCGCGACTTGAAGGGCGGCCGCCCCGCCGTGCAGAAGCTCATGCTCCCGGTGCCGGTCGAGCTCCCGGCGTCGGCGGTGGCCGAGGCCGCCGCGAAAGCCGAACGCCTCAAGGCCGCGGGCTTCGAGGTCGAGCCCTACGGCAAGACCATCCTCCACGTCACCGCGATCCCGGGCGTCTTCGCCTCGGAAGAGGACGTGAAGGACTTGGTCCACCGCGCCATCGACGGACTGGCCTCCCCGTCCGCCGCGGCGGCGGACGTGAAGTACCACGCCGCCGCGACCGTGGCCTGCAAAGCCGCGGTCAAGGCGCACGACCCCCTCTCCGAGCTCGAGGCGCTGCGCCTGCTCAAGGACCTGCGCGCCTGCGAGGACGGGACCTGCTGCCCGCACGGCCGGCCCGCCATGCTCTCCTTCACCCGCGACGAGCTGGCCCGGCGCTTCAAGCGCCCGGGCGCGCCGCCCCGCTAGGACCTAGGCGTCGAGGCCTATCGGCCCAGGCGCGAGGAGGGCTCCCCGTCTACCCTTCCTTTAGATATGGGCTTTGCGCGCGGATTCGTCGCGGCCTGCCTCCTCGCCTCCCCGGCCTTCGCCGCGCCGCGCGCGGTGGCGCCGGTCCCCGCGAGCGCCGGCCTCTCCCTCCCCGTGGGCCCGGTGTCGCTCCAGGCGCCGGCCGCGGCGCTCAATGCCGGTCTCGAGAATCCCCTCTCCGCGGCGCTGCCGACCGAGACGCCGCTTCCGACTATCGCCGCGCCCGCCGCCGCGCCGGAGCCCAGCCTCGCGATCGCCGAGATCAACCCGACCTTCACGCCGGTGACCGAGCCGGCTCCCGCTCCTCCCCTCCGGCGCGGCGGCGAGGCCCCCCCCAAGAACCCCGGCGCGAAGGACGAGGCTCCCGGCGCGACCCGCATCGGCGCCAGCTTTCAGCGGCTCGACGCCCAGAGCCGGCCGGTTCAGCGCATGGTCGCCTCCGGCGACACCTCGGGGGCGAGGGCCTCGTCGGGCGAGATTTTCGGCGAGTACGGCAAATGGTCCGTCGCCGAGCGCGAGGAGGCCCGCGAGGAGGCTTCCGTCCTCGTCGCCACTGCGCGGCGCGAGCGGCGCGCGGTCCAGATCCAGCGCGCCGAGCTCCCGCCGCTCGACTACCGCAGCTCGTCATTCAACGAGGACGCCGCCCGCGAGTTCTCCAAGAAGCGCTTCCGGTTCGGCGACAAGACCTGGTCCGGCCGGAAGATCCTGCTCATGCTGCTGACGCCGAACGCCGTCGTCGCCGACCTCGCCGTCGACCCGACGCGCATGGACCTGGCGACGTTCGGGAAGTCCGAGTCATCCATCTGGGAGCTGGCGCGGGCGCGCCGCATCCCGATCCATGCTATCGACGACGCCCTCAAGGAGGCGTTCCGCATGGGGCTCGTCTACCGGGTCCACGACCGGATCGCGGGGCGCAGCTACTACGGCGTGCCGTACCCGACCCGCAGCGCGCTGCGCCTGCGCTCGTTTCGGCGGGCGGCCTCCCTGGCGGTGGCGGCCTCCCAGCGCGCGGCCCCGCGTCAGCAGGCTCCGTGGGCGGAGGACCTCCTCCAGCTCGCGGCCCAGGTCGCCGACCTCCCCGCGAAGGACGAGACTTTCGAGCTCGTGGCCCAGGCCGTGCTCGCGGCGGAGAAGAGCGGCGACATCGAGGCGGCCAAGGTGCCCGCCGGCTTCCAGGCGAAGGCCGAGGCGATCGGCTTCGAGGTCCCGCCCCTTTCCTCCGCGCTGGAGACGCTCCACGACCTCCTGGCGGGGACGCCCTACGAAGGCGCCTGGGAGAACATGGCGCGGCACGGGGCCGGCGCCCTGCTGGCGATCTAGCTCTTGCGCTTGGGCGCGCGCTTGGCGGGCTCGGCGGGCGCGTTCGCCGACATCCAGCGCTGCAGCGTCTCCACTTCGCGGCGCCCGATCTCCTTCTCGGCCCGGTAGATCTTCTCGAACTCGTCGAACTGCGGCCCCTGGCCGCAGGCGCTCTTGCGGCAGATCGCCTCGTACGCCTGCGCGCGCTCCAGGTACGCCGAGACCCCGGCGAAGTCCCAGCCCAGCTTCTCCACGCTGTCGATGCGGCTCCAGGCGTGGCGCGGCGGAGCGGGCGGGGCCCAGGCCGCGTCCATGGGCGCGGCGGGAGCCGGCGGAGGAGCCTCCGTCTTCGCGGGGGCCGGCGGCGCTACGGGCGCAGGCGCGGCAGCAACGGGGGGCTTCGCGGGCGGGCCGTCGGAAACGGCGGGCTTCGGGATGATCGCGGAGACCGGGGGCGGCATGATGGCCGGGACGCCGCCCCCGGGGACGCCCGATGCGGCCGGCGAGACGGCGGCCGGCAGGGCCGCCACGACGGGCGCCGCGGCAAGGGCCGCGGAAACCGGCGGAGGCATCGCGGCGGCGGGAGTCGGGGCGGCGGCCACGGCGGGCGCCGCCGGAGCCGGGGCGGCCGCGCCCCCGGAGGGCGCCTGCAGCGTCACGGGCTCGGAGCCGGAAGGAAGGCCGGGGATGTTGATGATCAGCGGCTTGGCGTCGGGGAGCGGAGTGTCCCGCTGGGCGCGCGCCGGGACGGCCAGGACGGCGTGCGCGGCGAAAAACAGGGCCAGAAATCTCATCGACTCAGTATATCTTCTCCGCACGGCATTTCAATACCCGCGTCATGGCATGTC
>DATLOS010000549.1:0-2287 GCA_035536155.1 Elusimicrobiota bacterium | reverse complement strand
TCGACGACTTGGCGAACCGCGTGTCATCGGCTTTGTGCGGACGGGCTTCGGCCTCCTTCAGTCGGATCTCGGCTGAGGCAGAAGCCATGGATCCTCCGCGGTCGCTTCGCATGACCGCGATAGTCTAAGGATCGGGAAGGCGGGCCGCCGTGGCGGCGTCGCCTCAGGTGCGGTAAAAATGCCGCGCCGGCCTAGCGGGGATCCAGGCCGTGCTTCTTCAGAAGGTCGTAGAGGTTCTTGCGGTCCATGTCCGCGAGCTGGGCGGCGCGCGTCATGTTGCCCTCGGAGAGCTTGAGCAGGCGCGTGAGGTAGCTCTTCTCGAACGCGTCCACGACCTGCTGCTTGGCCTCGCGAAAGGGAGACGGCTCGCCGCCGGCTGCGTCCGTCGGCGCGAAGCGAGCGACGCTCGCGGGCAGATGGGCGGGCGCGATCGCGCCGTCACGCGCCAGGGAGGCGGCGTGCTCGACCGCCGCCTCGAGCTCCCGGACGTTGCCGGGCCAGGGATGGGCCAGGAGGATCTCCGCCGCGGCCGGCTCGAGAGTCATGGGCTTCGCGCCGCGCCGGCGGGCCCGGCGCTCCAAAAAGTGCTCGACGATCGGGAGGATGTCCTCGGGCCGCTCCCGCAGGGGAGGAAGGACGACGCGCGGGGCCAAGCGCTGCGCGAGGTCGGGGCGCAGGCGGGCGGGGTCCTCGGCCGCCGCCGCGATGCGGGTGTCCAACGCCGTGGCCTCGATGCTGCCGGGAAGGCGCACCTGGAGCTCCTTGAGAAAGCGGGCCAGCCGCCCCTGCGCCTCGTCCGGGAGCGCTTCGACTCGTTTGAGGAGGAGGGTGCCGCGGGCGGCGGACGCGATGGCTCCTCCGGCGGGGCCGCGGGCGGCGGCGAAGCTGCCCTGGAAGCGCCCGAAGAGCTCCTCGGCGGCGGCGGGCTCGCCGCAGTCCAGCGTCGCGAAGGGGCCCGCGGCGCGCCGGCTCTTCTCGTGGATGGTGCGGGCGGCCAGCTCCCTCCCGGTTCCGGGGGCGCCCTCTATGAGGAACGGGGCGTCGGACTCGGCGGCCTCGGCGAGAGCGCGGAAGGCGGCGCGCATCTTGGAGCTTATGCCGACCATGCCGCCGAAGCCGTCGCGGGCGCTCAGCTCCTGGCGCAGGAGGCGGTTCTCGCGGGTGAGGCGGCTGCGCAGCAAGGTGCTCTCCACCACGAGCCGGATCTCCTCGTTCTTGAAGGGCTTGGTGATGTAGTCGCTGGTGCCGAGGCGGATCGCCTCGACGGCGGAGCGGGTGCTGCCGTGCGCGGTGATGAGGATGACCGGGATGTCCGGCCGCTTCTCGCGCACGGCCTGGAGCAGGTCCACGCCGGTCAGCTTGGGCATGCGGATGTCGGAGATGACCAGGTCGTAGGGCTCCCGCTCCATGGAGCGCAAGGCCTCTTCGGGCTTCTGATGGGCCGTCACGGCGTAGCCCGCGTCGCCTAGGACGGCCTGCAGCAGGCGGCACATGCCCGCCTCGTCGTCGACAACAAGGATGCGCTCGGGACGGCTAGGCATCGGGCTCCGCCCTCAGGGGCAAGGTCAAAGTGAACACGGCCCCGCCGCCGGGGGCGTTGTGGGCGCGCAGGCCGCCTCCGTGGCTGCGCGCGAGGACGAGGCTCAGCGCCAGGCCCAGGCCGGTGCCGCCGTCCTTGCTCGAGAAGAACGGCGTGAACAGCTTCTCCGCGTCGTGGTCGGCGATGCCGGGGCCGGTGTCGGAGACCGCGACCTCGACCGAGGCCGCGGCGCGGCGGGTCTCCACGACGATGGCGCCGCCGCGCGGCAGCGCCTGGCAGGCGTTGAGCAGCAGGTTGAGGAGGACCTGCTTGATCTGGTCGCGGTCGAGCTCGACGCGCGGGACGTCCGCGCCGGGGACGATCCGCAGGTCGATGCCCTGGGCGTGGACCTGGGATTGGATCAGGCCCGCCGTCTCGGCGATCAGGGCGTCGAGGTCGGTCGGCTCCCGCGTGGGCTTCTTGGGGCGGGCGAAGTCCAAGAGCTGGGAGACCAGCCTCTGGCAGCGCGCCGTCTCGCGGGAGATGTCCTCCAGGGCCGGCCGGCGCGGGTCGTCGGCGCTCGTCTTCTCGAGGAGGTAGTCGGCGAACCCCGAGACCACGTTGAGCGGGTTGTGGATCTCGTGGGCGAGGCCCGCCGCCAGCTGGCCGACCGCGGCGAGCTTCTGGGCTTGGGAGGACTGCTCGACGCGGGCGGCCATCTCGTTGAACGTCTCCGCCAAGTCCCCGAGCTCGTCGCGCGAACGGACG
>DATLOS010000548.1:0-4884 GCA_035536155.1 Elusimicrobiota bacterium | reverse complement strand
GCTGGGCGGCGCGGCGAACGTCGGGGCGGCCAGCAGCGTGAGGGAGAGGCTCGACGCGACGAGGGATCGGATTTTCATGGGGCGATGCTATTAAAGAGGCCCAGGAGCAGTACCCGGCCATGGACCCAGGAAGTTGCGGGTAATCGTCCTAGGTCCGCGTGGGTCCATGGAACTACGCGCAAGACGGACTTTAGAGGTTTCGGCGCCGTCTAGGAGCGCTTCCTCCTATTTAATACGATCCGGCCGTGAAGCGAACGCTCTCGATCGCGGTCTGCATCGGCCTCGCGCTCCAATCCGCCGCGAGCGCGGCGGTCGCGCCCACGCGAGCCGCGGCGTCCGGCGCGCGGACCGCCGTTTTGCCGGCCCCGAGCCTCGAGACGCCGTCTCTGAGCTTCCCGTCGATCTCGCTCGAGGCGCCCGTTTTGTCCGTTTCCGCGCCGGCCGCCGAAGCCGCGATCTCGCCGATCGTCGCGCAGGAGCGGGTCTTGGAATCTCAGGCCGCGCTCGGGCCCGCCGAGCCCGCGCGGGCTCCGCGCGAGGCCCGGGCGGAGCTGGCCGGCCTAGGCGAGGAGATCTCCCGGGCCCAGGAAGCCCCGCGCGCCTCCCCGGCTCCGGCGCTCGACCGGTTCTGGTCGGGGGCGGCGCCGCGGGCAGCCTCTTCCCCGGTCGCGGCCTTCGCGGCCGTCGAGGCGGGCCCTTCGGGCGGCCTCGAGCCCGGCGCGGCTCCCGGCGCAGAAGCCCCGGCTCCGCCTCCGCCCGATCCCTGGGAGCCCCATCCCACCATGCCCGCGGGGCGCTGGCTCCGGGGCAAGAACGCGGGCAAGCCGGTGGACACCTCGACGCGCCGCCCGCTGCGCATACTCCGCGGGGCCGAGGCCGCGCCGTACTCCCCGAAGGAGGGCGAGATCGTGGCCGCGGGGTTCTCCCACGGCGACAAGTTCTTCGTCGCCAAGTTCCCCAAGGACGCGGTCCAGGACGTGATCTTCCAGAAGTGGGACTTCGGCGAGAAGCGCCTGCGCCTGAAGCTCGGCCCCTGGGTCCTCTTCGACCACGAGATCCTCCACGTCGCGCACACCGAGGTGCGCTTCAAGCTCAAGCCCGGCAGCCCGGTCCTCCTGTATCCGCAGGCGGCTCCCGAGCCGGGGCGCGCGCCCGAGCCGGTCGCGTCGGTGGACGATCTGGTGACCTCGGTGGAGGCGGTGGGCATCCCCGGCGAGACCTTCAACATCGCGGGGGGGCTCCTCAACCACTTCGTCGCCGTGCGCCGCTTCAAGTCCCTGCGCCAGTCCTTCCAGGACCGCGTCGTGCGC
Source organism: Elusimicrobiota bacterium (assembly GCA_035536155.1). Taxonomy (GTDB): domain Bacteria; phylum Elusimicrobiota; class Elusimicrobia; order UBA1565; family UBA1565; genus DATLOS01. The sequence goes on along the minus strand of DATLOS010000548.1, from coordinate 3,574 downwards.
GAGGGCCGCCTCGTCCAGCAGTGGCTCCTCGCCGTGGACGAGAGCGCCAAGCAGCGCCTCCTCGCCAAGGCCATGCATCTGAGCGACGAGGAGGGCTACGGCGCGCCGTATCATCTGTTCCTCCACAGCTGCACCACGGAGGCCTTCAAGCTCATCGACCTCGCCCTTCCCCTTTCGCACTACTGGGCGCACGCGCTGCGCCGGATCCCGATGTTCCCCGAGGCCTACCTGTGGGCGCGCGGCCTCCTCTACCCGCGAGGGCGCAGCCGGCTTTCGACCCTCAACGACGAGAAGCGAGACTGGAGAACGAATTCTTGAAGTTATGCTAAAATAAATCTCACGGGCCTGTAGCTCAGCTGGGAGAGCGCCTGCATGGCATGCAGGAGGTCAGCGGTTCGATCCCGCTCAGGTCCACCACTTTTCCGCTTGAAGAACACCGCCGTCCTCCTGGTAGACTGCCCGGATCGTAAAGGTCTCGTCGCCGCGATCGCGGACTTCATCTGCGCGCACGGCGGCAGCATCCTCCACGCCGACCAGCATCAGGACGCGTCGCTGGGCCTATTTCTCATGCGCGTGGAATGGGGCCTGGAGGGCTTCGACCTGGCGCCCGAGCGCTTCGCCGACGCCTTCGCTCCCATCGCGGAGCGCTTCTCGATGCGCTGGCGCCTCGAGCTCTCCGCGCGCCGGCACAAGGTCGCCATCTTGGTCTCGCGCTACGACCATTGCCTGGCCGACCTCCTGTACCGCCACAAGAGCGGGGAGCTCGCCTGCGACATCCCCTTGATCCTCAGCAACCACCCCGACGCCAAGCCGCTGGCCGACTTCTATGGCGTCCCCTACCACGTCGTGGCGGTGGAGAAGGAGGCGAAGGCCGAGGCGGAGGCGCGGCAGCTCGAGCTCTTGCGCCGCCACGAGATCGACCTGGTCGTCCTGGCGCGCTACATGCAGGTCCTCTCGCCCGCCTTCGTCGAGCGCTACCCGCGGCGCATCATCAACGTGCACCACTCCTTCCTGCCCGCCTTCAGCGGCGCGCGCCCCTACCACCGCGCCTACGAGCGGGGGGTGAAGCTCATCGGCGCCACCAGCCACTACGTGACCGAGGTCCTCGACGACGGCCCTATCATCGAGCAGGACGTCACCCGCGTGTCCCATCGCGACTCCCTGGAGGACCTGATCCAGAAGGGGCGGGATATGGAGAAGGCCGTCCTCTCCCGCGGCGTGCGCTGGCATACCGAGCACCGCATCCTGTTCTACTCGAACAAGACGGTCATCTTCGACTAAGCTCAGAACTCGATGAGCGGCTTGATGATGCCGTCCGCCTTGCCCCGCATCAGCTGAAACGCGGTCTCGATCTTCGCGAAGGGGAAGCGGTGCGTGGTCATCAGCGTCGGGTCCACCCGCCCCTTCTCGATCAAGCGCAGCAGGCGGCCCATGCGCTCCGAGCCTCCGGGGCACAGGGCGGTGCGGATGGTCTTGTCTCCCATGCCCACGCCCCAGTCGAGGCGGGGCAGCTCGAGGAAATCCCCTTTGCCGTGGTAGCCCACGTTGGAGATCACGCCGCCCGGGCGGGTGGCCCGGACGCAGGCCTCGAAGGTCGCCTGCGAGCCCAGCGCCTCGACGGCGCCGTCGACGCCCAGCCCGCCGGTGAGCTCCAGGATCGCCTTCACCGGGTCTCCCTTGCGGAAGTCGACCACGGCGTCCGCGCCGTAGCGGCGGGCAAGCTCCTGGCGCTTGGGCACCGTCTCCACGGCGATGATCAGCCCGGCGCCCAGGATGCGGGCCGCGGCGGTGGACATGAGGCCGACCGGGCCCTGCCCGAAGATCGCGATGCTGCCGCCGACCGGCACGGCCGCGCGCTCCGTCCCGATGAAGCCGGTCGACATCATGTCGCAGGCGTAGACGGCCTGCTCGTCCTTGAGCGCCTTGGGGATGGGCGCGAGGTTGGCCTGGGCCGCGTTGACGTGGAAGTACTCGGCCATGTTCCCGTCCTTCACGTTGGCGAACTTCCAGCCGCCCAGCATCTGGCCGCACTGCGAGGGAAAGCCGCGCTGGCAGTTGGCGCAGCGCCAGCAGGGCGTGATCGCGTTCACCGCGACCCGGTCGCCTTCCTTGAAGCCCTTGACCGCGGCGCCGAGCTTGTAGATCACCCCGACCGCCTCGTGCCCCAGCGTGATGTTCTCGCGCTCGCCGATGGCGCCGCCGACGGTGTGCGCATCGGAGGTGCAGATGAGGGCGGCGGTGGTCTTGATGACGGCGTCCTCGGGGCCCGGGGAGGGGATGGGCTTCTCCATCACGCCCACCTCGCCGATCCGCTTCATCACGAACGTCTTCATCGTCCGGACCGCCGTCAGGGTGGGCATAAATCCTCCGTTTGCGAAGGAGGATCATGCAACGGCCTTGCCAAGGGCTAGCGCGTGCCCCAGTGGTTCTTGCGCATGGTGAGCATCGCCCAGTAGGTCTGCGGCGCCATGAGGACGAGTTGGGTCGCTATCCACAGCCAGGCCAGGTACCAGTGCCGGGTCGGGCGGCGCCAGAGGGCGAACACGCCGAGGATGAAGCCGATGAGGAGGAAGCCCTCGACGTAGCCCGTGACCAGCCGCTCGTGGTCCCAGAGCACGTAGCGCAGGGCCAGGATCGGCGAGATCAGGCTGCACAAGGCGGACGCATAGAAGGAAAGCGCCGCCAAGGGCTGCTTGCGCGCCAGGATGCGCGCCGCGATCGGCGCCTCCCGGAGCCACGACTTCTTCCAGCGGCACTGCTGGCGCATGTAGTGCATCCAGGTCTCGGGCACGATGGTCGTGGCCCGGGCCAGGGGGTTGTAGATCACGCGGTAGTCGCGGAGGATGTAGTTGGTGAGGCTGCGGTCGTCGCCGAAGGTGGCGCGGGCGCCGAGGAAGGTCTGCGCCAGCCAGGGCTCGAGGACCTTCATGAGGTACTCGCGCCGGTAGGCGGAGAGGCAGCCCGGGCAGCAGGTCACGGCGCCGAAGAGGCTCTCGGAGGACTTCATCAGGTCGAAGGAGACCAGGTAGCGCACGTCCTGCATGCGGGTCAGCATGTTCTTGTCGCTGTTGGCCACGCCGGTGTAGCCCGAGGCCGCGCCCAGCTCGGGATTCTCGAAGCCGCAGACGATCTGGCGCAGGGCGTCGCGCTCCAAGGAGGTGTCCGAGTCGAGCACGACCACCAGCTCGCCCGTGGCCTCGCGGATGCCTTTCGCCATCGCGGCGCGCTTGCCCTCGGGCGGGATGGAGAAGGTCTTGAGGGTCGGATACTCCTTCTTGAGCTCGGCCAGGATGCGCGGCGTCGCGTCGGTGGAGCCGTCGTCGACCACGATCACCTCGCGCTTCTCGGCGGGGTAGTCGGCGGCGTAGCAGCTGGCGACGTTGACGGCGATGGCTTTCTCCTCGTTGCGGGCCGAGACGATGATGCTCAGGGTCGGCTCGTAGCCGGTACGCGCCGGCGGCTGGTGAATGAGAGCCAGCAGGAAGCGCGAATAGAAGTAGACGCCCAAGGAGAGGGCGTATAGGCTGGCGAGCGGGTTGTACCAAAAGTAGTCGTAGCTGCTGCGCTGGGACAG
>DATLOS010000547.1:0-8902 GCA_035536155.1 Elusimicrobiota bacterium | reverse complement strand
GGCCTCGTTCAGGCTCAGGAACGGCGTGGCCGGATGGATCTTTGGATGGATCATCGGCCGGATGGCGTTGAAGTTTCCCAGCGCCTCCGCGGCCGTGCGTCCCTCGGCGGAGATCATGCCCGCCCGCATGTAGCCGTCGGGAGGGACCAGGACTTTCTCGCCCGGCGCGTGGAAGGGGATCAGACGATGGAAGCCGGGCATCAGCCGGGCCTCCTCGACTCCGACAAAGCCCTCGAAGGTCCCGGAGCGCGCCGGGATGAAGAACTCGCCCTCGAGGTGCTTGAGAGGCTTGGGCGACTTGTAGGGCCCGACCGGGACGCCGGCGGAGACCAGCAGCTGCTGCTCCACCATGTCCACGCCCGTGACCTCGCGCACCCAGTTGCGCACCCAAAGGCCGCCCATGCGCGCGTTCACCTCGAGGATGCGGGGGCCGTGGGTCGTGTACTTGCCCTCGACGTGCAGGATGCCGTCGCGGAAGCCCTCGGCCAACGCCGTCTCGTGGGCCAGCTTGTGCATCTCGGCCGGCATGTCCACGGCACGGCCGTCCTTGATGAGAACGGCGCGGCTGGGCAGGGACGCGCCGGCGGCGATGAAGTAGGGCTCCGCGGTCGGCCAGTTGTCGGTCTCGGAGTGGAAGACCACCTTGCCGTTCTGGAGGAGCATGTCCATGTCGAATTCTTGGCCATCCAGGTACTGCTCCATGAGCACGTCGGTGCCCTGGAGGAAGATGTCGTTGGTCGCCGGGCTGATCTCCTCGCGCAGCCTGCGGTAGACCCGGCGCGCCTCGTCGGCGTCATTGACCCTTACGATGGACATCCCCTCGATGCCGAAGGCGGGCTTGAGCACCGCGGGGAAAGGGAAGCCTTTGGCGAGGGCGGCCTCGAGCCCGGCCTCGTCCTTGATCAACGCGTTCTGGGGCGTGGGTAAACCGGCGCCTTCCATCGCCTTGCGGGTTTCGCCCTTGGAGCGCGCCGCCTGGGCCGCGGCCAGCGGGTGGTAGCGCAGTCCCAAGGCCTCGCCCAGACGAGCGGTCAGCGGGGTGCTGTCCTCCCAGAAAGTGACGATCCCATCGAAGCCGCCGTTCCTCGACTGCCAACCGCGGATGCCCGCGAGCACCTTCTCGTAGTGGCCGTCGCCCAAGCCCGCCGGGAGTTGGATCACGTCCTTGTAGAACTCGGGCGAGATGAAGCCGGTGTTGTCGACCAGGACGACCTCGACGCCCAGCTCCTTCATCGTCTCGAAGATGGTCGTCTTCTCCGGGAAGCCCGACCAGACCACGAGGAGGCGCTTGCCCCGCAGCGCGGCGCGGCGCGCGTCCCGCAGGATGCGGCCCATCCATGGCCCCGCCGGCCGCGACGCCGGGTCGAGGCGGCGCCGCTCGGCGAGGCCCGCCGCGGGGCCGTCGGTCCCGGCGTGGCGGAGCTCGAGGCCCTGCGTCAGCTCGAAGCGGACGGTCGCCGCCTGGGTCCCCGCGCGCGCGAGGCGCTCGGCAGCCTGGGCCTCCAGGTCGCCCCGAAGACGCTCGAGCTCCTCGGGCGTGGCGCTCATCCGCTGGCGCAGGAACTCCGTGAAATCGTGGAAACTCGCCGGCCGCCCATCGAGGCGCGCCGTGATGGCGCCCGCGGCGGGCTGATCCCAGGGGGCCTGCGCCGCGGAGACCGAGATCTCCCAGCGAGGAAGAGACTGGACGCTGGCGCCCGCCGGGACGGCGGCAAGAAGCGCCGCCAAGGTCCAGGCCGCGGCCCGAGGTACCCGCGGAGCCGCCGGCGCGGACTCGATGGGCGTGCCGTCGGCCTCGACGGCGATCTTCGCCTCGGCCGAGCCCGGCTCCCGCGCGTCGACGACGTGCCGCAGGAGGCGCGGGTGCTTGTAGGTCGTGAAAACCGGCGTGCCGTCCTCGCGGATATGGACGCCGCGGTTCAGATAGAGCCGCTGCACGCCGTCGGTCCCGGTTTCGCGCACCAGCCACGACGGGTCCAGGACGAGGAGCACGTCGCCCGGCGACTGCCGCGCGCCCTCCTCGAGCAAGGCCAGCGCGTCGGCGCCGCCGCTGGAGAGGACGGCTACGGTCGGGCGATCCTTCGAGACCTCGTCCGCGACGCGCTCGCGCACGAGCTTCGGATAGCCCTCCTCGGCCAAGTCGCGGGAGAGGCCGCGCAAGTGCCTCGAGTCCGACGCCGCGTAGTGGAAGCCCTGCCGCCGGGCGCCGAGGGAGCGGGCGAAACGGATGAGCACGGCGGCGCCCGCCGCCGCCGCCAGGGCGATGACGCCGAAAGCCGTCGCGGTCGGGGTCTTGCCGACGGGCGTCTCGTGGGAGAAGAATTCGAAGATCACGCCTTGCCCGAGGAAGGCGGCCGTCGTCACCATCTGCACGATGGCCGTGGCCAGCCCGGGGACCGAGCTCTTCTGGCCCTGCGGAGCCCGGCTGCGGACCACCGTCTCGAGCGGCACGAGGATGCCCGTCATGGCGAAGCCCAGGAAGAACATCAGCGCGTAAATGGGCGCGATCCCCAGGACCCCGGTCATGGCGCCCACGGAAAGGAGCGCCCCCACCGCGATCCAGGCCCAGGCGCGCGTGTTCCGCTGGAAGGCCTGCCGGCCGGCCTCCTCCGCGCGGGCCCGGTCCAAGGCCTTCGCGGCGCGCTCCGAGCGTCCGTTGACCCAGCCGCTGACCAAGGTCGCGGCGAACCCTCCGCTCGCGAAGATGCCGGTGAGCCACGCCGCGAGCTGGGTCGCCGCCTCCGCGGTCCCGCCCACGAAGATGCCGAAAGCCGGGACGATCATCAGGTACAAGGAGGAGATCATGGTCGCGGCCACGGTGAGCGCGGTCACGGCCCAGCGCAGGTCCGTGCTGCTCCAGATGGCCTTCGCCGCGGCGCGCATGCTGCCGTCGCCCGCCGTCGAGCGAACGGCCCCCGAGTCGCCCGGAACGCGAATCGTGGCCAAGGCCACCACCGTCCCGATGGCCATGAGGATGGGAAGGCCGACGAGAAGCGGCGCGAAGCCGCCCGTGAGGATCATCGCGCCCGCCAAAAGCGGACCGCCGATGCCGATGCCCTCGATCACGGCCTGCTTCCAGATGCCGAAGCGGTTCACGGGAAGCTCGGCGGAGCCGTAGAGCGCGGTGGGCAAGGTCGCCTCGGCCACGCGGCTGATCCCGAGCAGGACGTACTCGGCGGCAAAGAGGCCCATGAGCACCGGCAGATTCAGGGTGGCCGTCACGAAGAGGTAGGCGAGGCCCGCGCCGGCGAGCGTGCGGCCCACCATCGCGCCGACGTAGGTCGCGCGGATGCCGTAGCGCTGCACGATGGCGGGGCCGACGAGGCTTCCCCCCACCAGTCCTATAAAGGAGAGGAACGAGATCCCCGACATCGCCAGGAAGCTGTCGGAGAGCGCCTTCGCGAGCTGAGGCGCCACGAGGACGGAGCCCTCGACCCAGAGCTGGGCCGAGATCAGGCTGGCGAGGAAGCCGCGAAACGCCCGGGCCTTCGCGTCCGGCGCCCGAGCGGGAGGAGCCGGCTCCGCCGAAGGCTCGGCGCCGACATCCGCCGCGGGCTTGAGCCCGGGCGTCGACGCGCCCGGCGCGGCGCCGACGGGCTCGAACAGGTGCTCTTCCATCGCGAAGCCGCGCGCCTTGGCGTGGTCCCACACGTTGCGCGACAGGGCCGGCGCGCCGACCGCGTCGCGGGCGTCGAGACCGAATTCTCCGCGCTGCTTCGGCGCGCTCGCTTCGCGCGCCAACGCGCCCGCAAAAGCCGGTGCGCCAAGCGCGGCGTCCGCGGAGACCGGAGCGAGCGAGCGGGCCGCCAACGCGCGGGCAGAGGCGAAGAACGGCTGGGATTCCGATGCGGCCTCGGCCGAGGCCGGCAGCGCCGTCGCCGTCGCGTCCGCGCCGGCAAGAGCGGGGATGCTCTCCAGGGCCGGGAGAGGAGCGCCCAGCGCCGGGATCGATGCGTCGAGGGCGAGGGGGCTCGCGAGGGATGGGGCCGCCGCGGAGGCGCCGACGCCCAAAGCGGGAAGCGCCGAAGAGGAGCCTTGCGAGGCCGCTGCGCGGGAGACTCCGGCCGCGGCGGCTTGGCCCGACTGCAGGACCAGGGCGGCGGCCAGCGCGCGGGCGACGAGCGCCCGAGCTCTCGGCGAAATCACGGAGGGATTCTAGGAAGCTCGAGAGGCGCGGAGAGGAGTCTAAGGACCTAACGCCGGACACACATTCGGCCTACCTCGAGTAGGCCGAAAGTAGCACGAGTAAAATGGAACCGTCGAGCGCTAGAGCGCGGCGAGCCACTGCCACATATCCGCGTACGCCAGGCGCTCCGAAGCGTTGCGCAGATACGGGATCCCCTTGTCGGGGCCGATCGCCGGGTCCGAGGAAAAGCGGTTGCCGCTGATGCGGGAGCCGTCGGTCGAGCCCGGCCCGTTGCCGTGCTCGCCGTCGTCGAAGCCGTGCAGGTCCTCGTGGAACATGACGGCGATCTGCGCGGGCAGGGGCATCTTGGCGAAGGTCGGCCCGACGCGGATGCCGCGCTGGAAATAGGTCGCGATGACGTTCTCGTTGAGGCTGGAGTCCCAGTCCACGCTCCAGAAGCCGGTGGGGCGGCGGGGATACTCGGGGTCGAGGCGGGAGGCCACCTGGTCGCGCAGGTGCATCATGAGCCCGCGGGCCTCGCCCGACATCGCGGCCAGCGCCGCGGGCTTCGCCCGCGCCGCGAGGCGCAGGAGGTGGCGCATCGCCGTGCGCGCCGCGGCGGTGTGCACGCTCTCGGCCAGGATCTGGTCGATCACCTGCTCCACGGCCTGCTCGTCGGCCTTGTCCACGCGGCGTCCCTGCTGGTCGAAGGCCTGCACGGTCTCGGAGTCGACCTCCGGCGAGGAGACGGTCCGCGCGCCCGGCAGGCGCGAGAGCTCCGCCATGGCCCGCCCCGGCGCGGCCGGGAGAGAGCCGCGCGTGCCGGCGGGAGAGGCCGCGGCGCCCAACTCGCCGCCCGAGGCGAGCGCGTCGACGTCCGCGAGCTGGCCGTTGAGGCTCTGCCCCTCCTCCAAGATGCCGTCGCGGCGCATGGAGGACGCGCGGGACTGCAGAAGATCCCGGTGGGCGAGCATGTCGCTCGCGAAGGAGGGCATCGACATCCCCTCCGAGAAGCCCTGGGCCGAGGCCGCTCCCGCCGCAGAGGCGGCGAGGCAAACCGCGAGCGCGGCGCGAGTCGTCGTCCGCTTCATGCCCTGATCATAGCATCGCCGAGTTTCCCGCGCGGGGGTCGCAGGTCCCAGCCTGCCCGCAACAGGGGACCCCCTCCCATCTAGGACCATGATCCCAGAAAGCCGGGTCAGCCGCGCCGCGCGAGCCATAGAGCGATCGGAATGCTGGCGATCCCGGCGATCAGCTTCGCGGCCAGCACCGCGACGGCGCCGGCCGGCTCCACCGCCAGGACGAAGGCCAGATGGTCGGCGAAGGTCCACGCGGCGCAGACCATGAAGGCGGCGTTGAGGATCTTCCCGCGCGCGTCCATGCGCTCGGAGGCCGCCAAGACCGGGAGGATCGCCACGAGGGTGGTGAACAGGCCCGCCGTCGCCTCCTCGCTGACGCCGAGAGCGCGTCCCCCCGCGCGAAAGAGGCGGCCGAGAGGCGCGCGCAGGAGCTCCATGAGCGGAACCACGGCGACCAGGACCAGCATCGCCGCGGCGATGATGCCGAAGGTCTCGAGGACCGGCGCGGTGGCCAGGCCCGCGCCGAAGATGAGCGCCAAAATCGGGGAAGCCAGGCCCAGAGCCAGCCCGACCCACGACGCCTTCTGCACCCAGTCCCCGAAGCGCACGATGGCGCCCGCCGTCCGCTCCGGAGCGAGGCGCATCGCGGCGAAGAGAGCCAAAGCGAGCACGGCGATCGGCGCGGCGAGCGCGGCGGCCTGAAGCGCGGTGGCGCCCAGCACGAGCCCTCCGGCCCAGGCGCCGAGCGGGATCGCCATGATCCCCGCCGCCACGCCCCGAGCGAAATCCGGCTTATCCCCTTCCTTGAGAAGGCCGAAGGCGACGGGCACCGTGAAGACCAAAGTCGCCCCGAGCATGGAGCCGACCACGAGCCCGTAGAACGAGGCGGACAAGGGAGAGAGGGCGAGCGCCTTCGCCAAGGGATAGCCGCCCATGTCGATCGCCAGGAGCGACGCCGCGACGGCGGGGTCGAGGCCCGCGAGAGCCGAGAGCCGGCCCAGCGCCGGGCCCAGCGCGACGCCGGCGAGCGGCGCGAGGAAGAGGACTCCCGCCATGGCCTTGACCAGATCCCGGCTCAGGGAGGCGAAATCGCGGAAGGCCTCGCGAAAGCCGAGCGCGCCCCCGAGGAGAGCGCGGTCGGCGCCCCAAGCCGCGGCCTGGAACACGACCGCCGCCGCGAAGGCCGGCCAGATCCCGGCGCAGCCCGCGAGGAACGCCGCGGCCAGCGGAGCGCCGAAAGCCGCCTGGATGGCCGCGCGCGCGAGGCGCGGCTTCTCCGGAGCCGGAGCGGGAACCGGCAGAAGCTCGCCGGAAGCCGCGCCCCCCGGAGCGGCACCTGTAAGCGAGCTCTCGCGGGTGCCGCCGGGATCGTCGTCCGCGCGGAGGACCGGGCTCTCCCCGCCAGCCTCGCGCGAGCCGTCGAAGAACAGCGCCAAGACGGGCTCGGCCAGCGCGGGCCGGGACGCGAGCGCCGAGGAAAGCGCCCGTCCCTCCGAAAGGACCCGGGGATCCGCGGCCCGCGGCGCCTCGCTCGGCGTCGCGAACGCCTCCGGCGAAGCCGGAACCGCTTGCGGCGCCGCCGCGACGGCGGCCGCCGGCGCGCCGTCCGCGAGCGCGGGACCGGCGCCGACCTCTAGGACGGCCGCCGAGACGCCCAGCGATGAAAGAGGGGCGCCGAGCGGACTGTTGTCGACGACGGTCGCCAGCGCGCCGGCTTCGAGAGCTCCGATGCCCAGCGCCGGAACCGCCGGAGCGGCCGCGAACGCCGCTCGCGGAGCGGCGCCCACGGACGCGGCGCGCGCGACGACGGCCGCGAAGCCGCCCGCCGGCTGAAAGACGAGCGCGGCGATCAGCGCGGACGCGGCGACGGCGCGCGCCCGGGTCGACGCCTCAGGCGGCCGGGAGGCTCTCCGCATGTTGGCTCAGGTCCAGGCCCGCCTCCTCCTGCTCGGGCCGCACGCGGAGGGTGATGGCGGCGTCCGTCGCGTAGAAGAGCGCGTAGGAGACGAGGAAGCTGTAGCCGCCGACGATGGCGACGGCCGCGCAGTGGTAGAGGAACAAGGTCGGGTCCCCGTTCACGAGGCCGCCCTTCTGCGCGAACACGGCGGTGAGCAGCATGCCCGTGATGCCGCCCACGCCGTGGCAGGGGAACACGTCGAGGGTGTCGTCGAGCGTGGAGCGGGACTTCCAGTGCACCGCCACGTTGCTGATCATGCTCGCGGCGACGCCGATGAAGAGGCTGTCGCCGATCGAGACGTAGCCGGCGGCCGGGGTGATGGCCACCAGGCCGACGACCGCGCCGATCGCGGCTCCCATCGCCGAGGGCCGCCGGCCCCGCACCGCGTCGAAGAAGACCCAGCCCAGCATGGCCGCCGCCGAGGCGGTGTGCGTGGTCATGAAGGCCTGCACCGCCGACTCGTTCGCGGCCAGCGCCGAGCCCGCGTTGAAGCCGAACCAGCCGAACCAGAGCATGCCGGTCCCCAGCAGGACGAAGGCGATGTTGGCGGGGACGTGGGGGTAGCCTTCCACGTGCGCCTTGCGCCGGCCCATGAAGCTGGCGCCGGCCAGCGCCGCGAAGCCCGCGGTCATGTGGACCACCGCCCCTCCCGCGAAATCCAGGACTCCCCACTTGTGGAGGAATCCGTCGGGATGCCAGGTCCAGTGGGCGACGGGGCAGTACACGAAGATCAGGAACAGCGCCATGAAGAGCATGTAGCTGGAAAAGCGGACGCGCTCGGCGAAGGAGCCGGTGATCAAGGCGGGGGTGATGATGGCGAACTTCAGCTGGAAGAACGCGAAGAGCGCCAAAGGGATGGTCGGGGCCAGGACGGCGTTCGTGGAGAGGCCGACGCCGCGGAACATAAGGAAGCTCGCGGGGTTGCCGATGACGCCGCCGACGCTGTCGCCGAACGCCAGGCCGAAGCCGAACCACACCCAGAGCACGCTGACCACGCCCATCGCGATGAAGCTCTGCAGCATGGTGGAGAGCACGTTCTTGCGCTGGACCATCCCGCCGTAGAAGAAGGAGAGGCCCGGCGTCATGAGCAGGACGAGGCCGGACGCCGTCAGCATCCACGCCACGTCGCCGGCGACGGCGGGCGCCGCTCCGGACGCGGGGGCCGGAGCCTGACGCGAGAGCACCCCGCACGCGGCGGCGGCCGCGAGGAGCCCCAGCGCGACCCACCACTCCGGCTTGTTCTTGCGCATGAACCCTCCTATATAGCGCCGGCCCGCTCGCGCAGCATCCGCGAAAGGTCGTTGATCATCAAGCTGATGGAAAAGATGAAGGCGGCGTGTATGACCTCGGCGTCCCACTCGCGCAGCGCGCCGTTGCCGAGGATGCCGGCGAGGACGAATAGAGCCGTCGAAGCGGCGAGCGCGGCGGTGAACGTTTTCGCCCGGCTATCGTACACCGCCACCGCCAACGGCGTCAGCGCCAGCAGAAGCCACGCGGACGGGCATTTGTGCCAGAGGAGATAGACGATGATGAGGTTGTTGGCGAAGTTGACCCGCACCCGAGCGGTGCGCAGCCAGCCGAGCCGCTGGTCGTTCTGAAGCGCCTGGACCGCCGCGAGGTTGAACACCACGGCGAAGAGCAGGAGGAGCGCGCACACCGCGCGCACGCCCGCGGACGGCGCGAACCGAAGCCCCGAGATCATCATCACCGTGGCGAACGGGATGGAGTAGCGTCCGACGA
>DATLOS010000546.1:0-4520 GCA_035536155.1 Elusimicrobiota bacterium | reverse complement strand
CCGCCTTTGACCGAGGAGAGCACCTTGCCCCGGACCCGGGATTTGTCGGTGAAAGCCTTGACCGCGAGCTCCCAGCCGAGCTTCCAGCGCGCCTTGGCGGCCGACATCGTCGTCGGCTGCCGGTCGCCGTGCCCGCGCTTGACCAGGATCGCGGGGACGCGCCGGCCGGCCGTCGGGGCCTCGCCCGCCGGGAACTCGGAGAGCGGTATCACGGCCTCGTTCTTTTCCCCGATGTCGACGAGGACCTGGTCCGTCGAGACCTGCACCACCTTCACCCACACCACCTCGCGCTTCTCCAGCTTGGTGTGGAACTCGGCCTGCTCCTCGAGCAGGTGGGCCATCGACTGCCCTTCCGCCTCCTCCATCGTCATGCTCTCTTCCATCGCTTCTGGGGTCTCGCCGGTCATGTGTTCTCCTCTGTGGTCCGCGCGCTGCGCCTTGCGCCGCGAGCGGCCTGCGCGTTCATTGCAATGCGAAAATCGACTCCATCACCCGTTCCGCGAAGGCCTGGCAGGCGGAGCGATCCTCTCCCCCGTCGAACCGGAGGGGCGGCCCGAAGCGCACCCGCAAGGGACGGGCCAAAAACTTGTCCGTGTTCCACACCCGCGCCGGCACCACCGGCGCGCCCGAGGTCCGCGCCAACAGCCCGACTCCGGCCTTCGGGCGGCGGGGCTTGCCGTCGCGGGAGCGCGTGCCCTCCGGGAAGACGCCCACGCAGCCGCCGCTCGCAAGCACCTCGAGCGCCCTGCGGATCGCGCCCACGTCCCCCTTGGAGCGGTCCAAGGGGATGCAAGCGATCCCGTCGAGAAAGAAGCCGAGGAGCGGCACCCGGAAGAGCTCCTCCTTGGCCATGAACTGCGGAAAGCGCACCGAGTACACCGCCATCGAAACCAGCGGAGGGTCGATCCAGGAGACGTGGTTGGCCGCCACCAGGAGCGGGCCCCGCGCCGGGATGTGCTCGGTCCCCTCCACGCGCATGCCGCGCAGCAGCCGGGCGGTCGGATGGACCAGGCTGTACGCGAAGCGGTACAGGCCCGTCGCCCGCGGTCCCTCGCTCGCGCATTCGGCTATTTTTTCCTCCGTTGCCCGTTCGAGCGGATATGAGAGAGTATCTTGTCCGCGACCTCGTGCATGGTCAAATGCGTCGAGTCGATCACGATAGCGTCCTTGGCCTGCATGAGGGGGTTGATGCGCCGCTCGAGGTCCCGCCGGTCGCGCTGCAGGATGGACTCCTTGATGGCCTCGAGGTCGGCCTCCTTTCCTTGGGCGCGCAGCTGCCGGGTGCGCCGCGCGGCGCGCTCCTCGACGGAGGCGTCCAGATAGACCTTGTAGTCGGCGTTGGGGAAGACGTTGGTGGTGATGTCGCGGCCCTCCATCACGATGCCCCCGTCCTTGCCCAGGCGCCGCTGCAGCATGCGCAGATGCTTTCGCACGCCGGGCGCCGCCGCGACCGCGCTCGAGTTCTTGCTCACGCGCTCCTCGCGGATGCGCACGGTCACGCCCTCGCCGTCGATGAAGGTGCGGATGACCACGCCGTCCTCGTTGGTCTTGAACTCCCAAAGGGTGTCCAGGGCGAGCCGGGTCAGCGCCCGCGCGCTGGAGAGGTCGACGCCTTTCTCCAGGGCCTTCCAGGTGAGCGCGCGGTACATCTCGCCGGTGTTGATGAAGCGGTAGCCCAGCTCCTTGGCCACGAGCGTGCCGACGGTGGACTTGCCCACGCCCGCGGGGCCGTCCATCGCGATGACGAGGCCGTTGGGCCGCCGGACCTTGCGGGCGCTCACCTTGGGCTCTCCTCCAGCACGCGCGCGAGCGCCTCGAGAAGAATCCGGTTCTCCGCGACGGAGCCGATCGAGATGCGCACGTGGCCGGCCAGGCCGTATTCGTCGAGCGGGCGAACGATCACCCCGCGCTTCAAGAGGCGCCGGAAGAGGGCGTGCCCCGGGATCGGCGGCTGGGCGAGGAGGAAGTTCGCGGCCGAGTCCACGACCGCCAGGCCGAGCTTGCGCAGGCCCGCCGCCAGGGCCTCGCGGTTCTTGATCGTCTGGGCCACGGCACGCTTCACGAAAGCCTTGTCCTTGAGCGCCTCGACGGCGGCGCGCTGGGCGAGCAATCCCACGTTGAAGGGCAACCGGGCCCGGTCCAGCCAGCCGACCAGCTCGGCGTGGGCGACGCCGTAGCCCACGCGCAGGCCGGCGAGGCCGTAGGACTTTGAGAAGGTCCGCAGCACCAGGAGGTTCGGGTGCTTCGCCAGCATCGAGACCAGGTCGCGGTGGTAGTCGCTCTGGCCCAAGGCGTACTCGTAGTAGGCCTCGTCGATCGCCACAATCGTCGTCTCGGGCAGGGCCTTGAGCAGCCGCACGACTTCCGCGCGGCTGTTGTAGGTGCCGGTGGGGTTGTTGGGGCTGGCCACGAAGACGATCTTGGTCCGCGCGCTCGCGGCCTTGGCCATCGTCTCCAGATCATGCGTCCAGTCCGTCATGGGGACCTCGATGACCTTGGCGCCCATGAGCGCGGCGTGCTGCTTGAAGCGGATGAAGGCGTGCTGCGCGACCACCACCTCGTCGTCGGGCGTGAGCAGGACCTCGCAGAGCAGGCGCAGGACCTCGTCGGAGCCGTTGCCCACGAGGACCTGGTTGGGCTCCACGCCGTGCTCGCGGGCGAGCGCTTGGCGCAGGAGCGGGCTGGCGCCCTCGGGATAGAGGTGGTTGTCCTTCGCGTCGCGGCGGATCGCGGCGAGCGCGCGCGGAGAGGGCCCCATGAAGTTCTCGTTGGAGGCGAGCTTGATCACCCGGCGGATGCCCAATTCGCGCTGGACCTCGGCGATGGGCTTGCCCGGGAAGTAAGGCGTGACCGCGCGCACCGCCGGGCGGGTAAGCGATTCGAAGTCGGTGATCTCGAGCTCGCTCACGGAAGTCCTATGAAGGCCAGCATGCGGTGGTCCATGCGCTCGCGGCGGAAGGAGAAGAGCTTGTCCGCGCCGCAGACGGTGCAGTCCGAAGAGATCTCGACGCGCTCCGGCGCGATCCCCGCGGAGACGAGGCGTGCGCGCGCCTCCTCACCGAGGTCGAGGAAGAGCTCCCCGCCGCGCTCGCGGAAGCTCTCGGGGCGGAACTTGGCGCGCAGCTCGGGGCCCACGCGGTAGCAGCAGGCCCGCGCGTGCGGGCCTACCGCGGCGCGCAGGCGCGCGGCCGGGACTCCGGCGTCGACGAGCGCCCGCGCCCCCGCCTCCGCCATCCCGGCGGCGGCGCCTTTCCAGCCGGCGTGGAACACCCCGACGGCCGAGAGCTTCTCGTCCCAAATGAAGATGGGCATGCAATCCGCGGCGAAGATCCCGGCGACCGGGCCGCGCTCCAGGACCAGCCAGCCGTCGCCTTCCATGCCGCTCTCGGAATGGCCCGCGCGCAGGATCGTCGTTCCGTGCGCCTGCTTTCCGACGAACAGAGGTCTTCCGCCGAGGCCGGCGGCCTCGAGCACCCGGGCCCGCGCCGCGGGCTCCTTCATGCTGCCCAGGCGGCGGTGCGTGACCCCGTGCGGAAGGCCCGCCGCGGCCAATCCCTCGGAGAGGAAGAGGCCGGCGGACTCCCGCCACGGGGCCGTCGGTGCTTCAGACACCGGCATAGTTCTCGGCTTTCTTGGGCTCCATCTTGGGCGTGCGGCGCAGGGGCCGGACCCACTTGGTGAAGGACGACGGCTTCAGGCTGTACTCGTGCACCAAGCGGCAAACCTCGGGGATGGGCACGAAGTTCTCCCAGGGCAGGCGCAGGATGCGCACGCCGGCGTGCTCCATCTCCGCGATGAACTCCTCGTAGTTGTCCCGCAGCATGCGCAGGTACTCGATGGAGATCTCCTTCTCCATGACCCGGCCGCGCAGGCCGATGCGCTTGATCGCGGTCTCGGGCTTGCAGTCGAGATAGATCATGAGCTGGGGGAACACGAGCTCGCGCAGGACCATGTTGTCGAAGAGGTCGAGGTAGGTGTTGTAGTCCAGATCCGAGATCAGCTTGTCGGGGTGCCGGTTGAGCATCCGCGCGAAGATCGTGTCCTCCCAGATGGTGCGGTCCTGGACCACGCCGCGGATGCGGCCGAGGCTGATGCGCGTCACGAACTCGCGGTGCTGGCGAAAGCGGTGGTTGAGCAGCCAGACCTGCATCATCGTCCCGAAGCCGCGCATGTCCTTGTAGAAGTGCTCGAGGTACGGGTTGCCGTCGACCTCCTCGAGGATGGGGTCGAAGTTGAGCGCCTTGGCGAGCTCCGTCGTCAAGGTGGACTTGCCCACCCCGATGGTTCCCGCGATGCCGATGTAGCCTTCAGCGAACATGAAAGGGAGCCCCCGCGATGCGACGATGCTGCGACGAACAATTATACAACAAACGTCGTCGGATGATCGGCCGCGGGCCGGGCTTCGATGGAACTTTTTCGCGGGGTCGGTCGTATCCCTCTCATGGACATGTTCCCGGGCCGGCGTCAGCCAGTCGTTCAATGACTTCCCGTGCATTTTTACCCGTCCGGGACCGGGTGAA
>DATLOS010000545.1:0-3491 GCA_035536155.1 Elusimicrobiota bacterium | reverse complement strand
TGGCCCGGCCCGTGGTAGGTGACGTCTCCCCCGCGCTCCGCGTCGTGGACCGGGTGGGGCAGGGCGGGCAGCGCCGCCTCCCGCGCGGAGGTTCCCCGGGTGTAGACCGGCGGATGCTCGAGGAGGATGAGCGCGTCCTCGCGCAGCCCCCGCCCGCGCCGGCAGGCCAGGCGCCGCTGGTAGCGCCACGCCGTGCGGTACTCGACGAGGCCGAGGTCGAGGACCTCGAGAGTTTCGCGGGCGGCGCAGGCGAGCGGCATGTTCTCCTAGCGGCGCGCCGGGGCGAGGATGTGGATCGCCTGTCCCATGCAGGCCTCGGCGGCCTCCTGCAGGGCCTCGCACAGGGTCGGGTGCGGGTGGATGGTATTGGCGATATCCTCGACCGTGGCCTTCATGCGCAGGGCGAGGCAAGCCTCGCCGATCAAGTCCGAGGCGTTGGGGCCGGCGATGCCGACGCCGAGCACGCGGCCCGTGCCCTTCTCCGCCAGAATCTTCACGAAGCCGTCCGTCTCGCGCGTGGAGAGAGCGCGGCCGGAGGCGGAGAACGGAAACCGGCCCATCTGGAACTCGGCGCCGCGCGCCTTGAGCTCGGCTTCCGTCTCGCCCACGTAGGAGACCTCGGGATCGGTGAACACGGCCCACGGCACCGGCCCGCGCGCCTCCGCGTGGCCGCCGGCGATGGCCTGGGCGGCGAGGATGCCCTCGCGCGAGGCCTTGTGCGCCAGATAGGGCGGGCCGATCACGTCGCCCACCGCGTAGATGTGCGGCGCCGACGTGGCCAGGCTCTCGCTCACCGGGATGAAGCCCTTGGGGTCGCGGCGCACGCCCGCGGCCTCGAGGTTCAGGGCGTCGGCGTTGGGCGTGCGGCCGACGGCGAGGAGGATCTTGTCGGCAAGGATGGCCTTTTCCCCCTCGGGGGTCTGCACGCGCAGGGCGAGCCCATCGGCCGTCTTCTCGTAACCCAGCGCCTTCGCGCTCAAGTGCGTCTCCACGCCGAGCTTCTGCAGGGAGCGCGCGACCGGCGCGGTCATGTCCGTCTCCAAGGTGGGCAGGATGCGGTCCAAGGCCTCGACCACCGACACCTTGGAGCCCAGCTTGGCGAAGAAGGTGCCGATCTCGAGGCCGATCACGCCGCCGCCGATCACGGCGAGGCGTCCCGGGGCCTCGGTCAGGTCGAGCGCCTCCTTCGAGCTCAAGACGTTCTGGCCGTCGAAGGCGAAGCCGGGGATGGCCATGGGGCGCGAGCCCGACACGATCACCGCGTGCTCGAAGCGCACCGCCTCGGTCCCCGCGGCGCTCTTGACCTCGGCCTCGTGGGCGCCGGTGAAGCGCGCCTCGCCCATGAGGACCTCGACGCCGTTGCCCTTGGTGAGGGCGCCGATGCCGCGGGTGAGGCCGCCGACCAGGCCCGCCTTCCACTGCACGGCCTGCGCCCAGTTCACCTTCAAATCGCCGGGGACGATCCCCACCTGCGAGGCCTTCTGGATCTTCGCGGCGAGGCCCGCGGCGTGGATCAGGGCTTTCGAGGGGATGCAGCCGTAGTTCAAGCACTCGCCGCCCAGCTTGTCCTTGTCGACCAGGAGGACCTTCTTGCCCAGCTTGGCCAGCTTTATGGCGCAGACGTAGCCGCCGGGACCGGCGCCGATGACGAGGACTTGGGTCTCCTTCATGATGGTCTCCTTTCGCGCAGCATGCCCTCGAGGAAGAGCTCCCCGGCGCGGTAGGAGCTGCGCACGAAGGGCCCGGAGGCGACGTAGAGAAATCCCATGGACTTGGCCAGCGCGCCGAGCTCCTCGAAGCGCTCGGGCGGCACGAACTCGGCCACGGGAAGATGATGAGGCGACGAGGTCGGCCGCAGATACTGGCCGAGCGTGAGGATGTCGACGCCGACCGCGCGCAGGTCCCGAAAAGCCGCCCGGAGCTCGTCTTCCTTCTCGCCCAGGCCGAGCATGAGCGAGGACTTGGTCGCCAGCGACGGGCGCAGGCGCTTCGCGGCCGCGAGCACGGCCAAAGACTGCCGATAGCCGGCCTTGGCGTCGCGCACGGGATGCGTCAGGCGCTCCACCGTCTCGAGGTTGTGGGAGAGGACGTCCGGCCCGGCGTCCACGACCTTCTTAAGAAGCGCCTCGTCGCCGCGAAAGTCTTGCGCGAGGAACTCGAGGAGGGTGCCCGGGCAGCGCGCCTTGGCGGCGGCGACGCAGGCGGCGACGTGCGCCGCGCCCTGGTCGGGAAGGTCGTCGCGGCAGACGGTGGTGACGACGGCGTAGGCGAGCGAGAGGCGGGCCAAGGCTTCGGCCAGGCGCGCGGGCTCGGCGGGATCGGGCGGCGCCGGCAGGAGCGCGGTGGCGACGGAGCAGAAGCGGCAGCCGCGCGTGCAGGTGTCGCCCATGACCATGAAGGTCGCCGTCCCCCCTCCCCAGCACTCGGCGACGTTGGGGCAGCGGGCCTCCTCGCAGACGGTGTGGAGCGGGCTGTCCGCGAGCAGGCCCTTGATGCGCTCGTAGCCGGCGCCGGAGGGCGGCCGGACCTTGAGCCACGGGGGCAGGCGTCGGGCGGGGGCGGTGGCCGACATTTCCGCGATTATACGATTTGCCCGGCGCTATTCGTAGGCCGGGGCTTGGGTCTGGGGCGCGGGGCGTCGGCGGCGGCGTTTCGCGGCGGGCCGGGGAGCGGGCGCCGTCTCGATCTCCGCTCCATCGAGCGGCTGGACGGCGGGCCCCATTCCGCGCAGGGCCTGCTGGATGTTCTGGCGGTCCTGCGCGGTGGGCATGCGGCCTTGCTGGATCTGCGCGGTCATCTGATTGGCCATCTGCATGAGCTGCTGCATCTGCTGGCGCTGTTGGGGCGACATCGCGTTCATGGCGTTCGGGTTCGCGGCCAGCTGCTGGTTGAGGGCGCTCATCATCGCGGCGCTCATCTGCCCGAGCTGCTGCATCTGGGCGCCGGACGCTCCCGCGCCCGGGATGGCGGGGCCCCCGTCCGGCCCGGCCGGCAAGGTGGGCATGTTCCCCAGCGCGGCGCCCGCGCCGGGCTGGGCGACCATGTCGAGGCTCGACTTGGCCTGGTCGGCCAAGGCCTGGACCCCCGCCATGTCGGGGACGGCGGGAGGAAGGTTCTGCTGCCCGGGCAGCGCCGCCGCCGCGCCTTGCGCCTGGGACGCCGCCTGTGCGGCGGCGAGCGGGTTCGTCGAGTAGAGATTGGCCATCATCTCCAGCTGGCTCTGCAGGACGGCGATGGTCTGCTGGAAGCGGATTTGGCCCGCCCCCGCCAGCACGCCGCAGGTGCCGAAGACGATCCAAGCCTGCACGGCCGGGGCGTGGTGCAGGAGGGCGACGGTGCGCACCAGAAGGTACGTTCCGTAGGCGGTCGGCAGCAGGGCCGAGTAGGGGCCGGGAAGGAAGGCGGCCGACGCGGCCGAGACGGGGACCAGCCCGCCGAGAAGCGCCAGCGCCGCCATGCTGCGGGCGAAGGTCTCCTTTCCTCCGGAGCAG
>DATLOS010000544.1:0-3555 GCA_035536155.1 Elusimicrobiota bacterium | reverse complement strand
CCGGCCTCCACCAGCCGCTCCTGGATGAAGTGCGGCTTGAGGCGCTCCGGCTTCTTGAGCGCCTGGTAGATGGAGCGGGAGATGGCGAGATTGACGTCGAGCCCGATGAGGTCCATGAGCTTGAAAGGGCCCATGGGCAGGCCGCCCAGGTCGCGCACCTCGTTGTCGATGCGCTCGAAACTGGTGCCGCCCTCGCCGGCGACGCTCTGGGCCTGAAGGTAGAACGGCCGCACGACGCGGTTCACGATGAAGCCGGGGGTATCCTTCGCCTCGACCGGGGTCTTGCCCAGCTCCAGCGCGAAAGCCCAGGCCCGCCGGAACGCCCCCTCCTCCGTCAGCGGCGCGCGGACCACCTCGATGAGCCGCATCATCGTCGCCGGGTTGAAGAAGTGCATCCCCAAGATCCGGCCGGGCGACGGCGAGCCCTCGGCGATCGCGCCCACCGCGAGGGAGGACGTGTTCGTCGCGAGGATCGCGCGCGGCTTGAGCAGGGGCTCCAAGCGGGCGAAGAGCTCGCGCTTGGCGGCCAGGTCCTCGAAGATCGCCTCGATCACGATGTCGGCCGAGGCGAGCTCCTCGAGGGCCGCGGCGGGGCGCACCCGCGAGCGGGCCTGCGCCGCCTCCTCCGGAGTCAGGGCGCCCTTCGTCGCGGAGGAGGAGAGGTCGTCCTGGATCACCCGAGCCGCCTTCTCCGCGGCCTCCGTCGAGACGTCGTGGAGGAGGACGGGAAACCCCTTCTGAGCGCAGAGCTGGGCGATCCCGCGCCCCATGGTGCCCGCGCCCACGACTCCGACGGTGCCGACGGTGCCCGACGAGCTCATGTCTCGCCCCGGCTCAGCCGGGGATGAAGGGCTCCTCGCTCATCTTCGAGGCCTCGGGCGTCCAGGACGGCGCCCTCAGGCCGTACTCGCCGCATTTCTTCGCGATCTCGGCGGCGAAGGACTGCCGGACCTCGTCGTTGTCGCGCTTCTTGAGGCCGAGCTTGCGGTAGACCTTGTTGCGCGGGGAGTCCTTGCGGCCGAAGATGTTCATGGTGCGCGGGTACCAGGTTTCGAGCGCCTTCTGCACCTCGTCGTGGGTCTTGTCGTCGCCGGCGAGCTTCTTCACCCACCAGTCCCCGTGGGCCATGTGCATGGCCTCTTCCTTGAAGATGCCTTCCATGGCGTCGCACCAGGGCTTGTAGGAGCAATCCAGCGCGTCCTCGAGCTGGTGGCCGGCGCCGCGGTCCATGCAGAAGTTGAACATGATGAAGTCGGACCACTTGTCGATCGGGTAGTAGAAGATGTTGACGCGCTTGTCGTCGGCCGCGCGCTTGGTGCCGATGTCGCTCTCGGAGACCCGGTAGGCGAAGTTGTGCTCGTCGTAGTACTCCTGGACGTCGACGCCGAGCTGCTCCAGAATACGGTAGGTCACGCGCGCGTGGCGGACCTCGTCCTTGACGATCTGGCTGACGGTCAGGGTCTCCTGGATGGAGGGCGACTTCATGATCCAGGGCACGTAGCCGAAGGCCCCGGCGAGCTCGGAGTCCGCCTGCATCATCATCAGGTGCTTGAGGTTCTCGCGGTACTCCTCGCTCATCTCCTCGGTGGAGACGACCTTCTCGCCCTTGGAGAGCTTCTCGGCGAGGCGCTCCTCCTTCTCCCGTTCGCTGATCTTGGCCATGTCATTCCCCCTTGAAAGCCGGCGGCCGACCCTCGAGGAACGCCGTCACGCCCTCGAGGTGGTCCTTGGTCTTGCCCAGGACCTCCTGGATCTGCGCCTCGTACTCCATCTGCTCCTCGAAAGTCGTCGACTGCGCCCGGTTGAGGAGGCGCTTGGTGAGCGCGACCGCCCGCGGCGGGGCCTTGAGCAGCGCCTCCACCTGGCGGTGCGTCGCCTTCTCCAGCTCCTCGGCCGGCACCACCTGGTTCACCAGCCCGCAGGCCAGGGCCTGGTCGGCGTGGATGCCGCGCGCGGTCCAGGCGTGCTCGAGCGCCTTGGACAACCCCATGGTCCGCACGATCGAGTGCGAGATGCCGGAGTCCGGCGCCAGGCCCACCTGGACGAAGGCGAGCATGAACTTGGCCTTCTCGCCGCAGATCTTGATGTCGCAGGCCAACGCCAAACTGGCGCCGGCGCCCGCCGCGATCCCGTTGACCGCGCAGACCACGGGCTTCTCCATGCTCCGGATCTGGGCGATCAGGGGGTTGAACCAGCCGCGGAGCTCGGTCCCCAAGGACGGCGCGTTGCCCGCCTCGTAGCCCTTCTTGAGATCGCCCAAGTCGGCGCCGGCGCAAAACGCCCGGCCGGCGGCGGAGAGCACGACGACGCGGACCGCGGCGTCCTTCTCCGCCTTCTTGAGGGACGCCATCAAGGTCTCCAGCATCGGGTGCGTGAGGGCGTTCAACACCTGCGGACGGTTCAGCGTCAGCGACAGGACGCCGTCCTTGGTCGACTGGAGAAGGTCCTGCGCGGCGGCGGTCTCGGTCATCATTTCCCCTTGAAGGAGGGCTTGCGCTTCTCGCGGAAGGCGGCCATGCCCTCCTTCTGGTCCTCGGTGCCGAAAAGCAAGTAGAAGAGCTTGCGCTCGTAGGAGAGCGCGGTCTCGAGGCTGGTGTCGAGCGCCCGGGAGACGCCGTCCTTGGCCATGAGCACGGCGATGGGCGGCTTGGCCGCGATCGCCTGGGCGACGGCCATGGCCTCGTCGAGGAAGGCTTCGACCGGCACGACGCGCGCGACCAGGCCTCGTTGGAGAGCCTCTTGCGCGGCCATGCGCCGGCCGGTGAGCACCATGTCCATCGCGACGGCCTTGCCCACGGCGCGGGTGAGGCGCTGCGTCCCGCCGGCGCCGGGCATCACCCCGATGTTGATCTCGGGCTGGCCGAACACGGCGGTCTCGCTCGCCACGATCAGGTCGCAGGCCATGGCCAGCTCGCAGCCCCCGCCCAAGGCGAAGCCGCTCACCGCGGCCACGATCGGCTTCTGCACCCGCCGGATGCGGTCCCAGCGCGGCATCTGCTGGTTGTAGACCATGTCGTGGATCTTCGCGCCCTCGAGCTCCTTGATGTCGGCCCCGGCGGCGAAAGCCTTGGCCGAGCCGGCGAGGACGATGCAGCGGATGGCGTCGTCGCGATCGAAGGCCTCGAGGGCCTCGACCACCTTCTCCATCACCGAGTAGCTGAGCGCGTTGAGGACCTCGGGGCGGTTGAGACGCACCAAACCGACCGCGCCGCGCGTCTCCACGAGCACCTCGGACTTCGGATCGGCGGCTTTGGCGGAAGGCATCAGTTCATGTCCACCCACACGCTCTTGATCTGCGTGTAGAGGTCGATGGCGTAGGGGCCCTTCTCCCGGCCGTAGCCGGACTGCTTGTAGCCGCCCCAGGGCGCCGCGGCGTCGACGAAGTGGTAGCAGTTGAGCCAGACCGTGCCCGCCTTCAGGCCGTTGGCCATGCGGAAGGCGCGCTTGATGTCCTTGGTCCAGACCCCGGCCACGAGGCCGTAGGCCGTGCCGTTGGCGCGGCGGATGACCTCGGCCTCGTCCTCGAAAGGCATGACGGCCACGACGGGGCCGAAG
>DATLOS010000543.1:0-8167 GCA_035536155.1 Elusimicrobiota bacterium | reverse complement strand
GGATCGCCGCGGCCCAGTTCAGCACGCCCTATGACCCGGACTTCGCTCCGGAGGTCCCGGCCGCGCCCGTCGAGCAGCCGGTCCTGCCGCAGACGCCGACCGGCCGGCTCCCCGAGTGGGTCAAGGACGCCGGGCCGTTCCTGCTGATCGAGCGCAGCGACCCCAACCACCTGTTCGAGGCGGAGGGCTCCACGGTCTCCTCGCCCGGCTTCGAAGCCTTCGTCGAGAATTTCCGCCCGCTGAGCACCGACCAGGCGCGCTGGAACAAGATGCGCGTCGACGCGGACGAAGGGCGCGCGCCGAGCACCGACTTCGACCTGCCGACCGCCGCGCCCACGCCCTTCCAGCTGGCCGAGGGCGGCCCCGGCGGCGGGCCCAAGCCTACGCCGCCCGAGCTCGAGATCCCGAGCTACGGCACCAGCCTCTCCATCACCGGCCGCAAGGTCATCGGATTTAGCTTCGCCGAGAAGCGCTTCCTGCACACCCAGGTGACGAGCGGTCGGGCCAAGGAGTCGAACCTCATCGACATCACCCAGCAGCTCCAGCTGCGCATGCAGGGCAAGGTCGGCCCCAAGATCACGGTCAACGTCGATTACGACGACACCAAGCTCAACAAGCAGGACATCTCCATCGTCTACCAGGGCGACCCGAACGAGGTGGTGCAGAACGCCTCCTTCGGCGACATCGACCTGTCGCTGCCCGCGACGGAGTTCGTGAGCTACAACAAGCAGCTCTTCGGCATCCGCGTGAACCTGAAGTACAAGGGCTTCAACGCCCTCTTCATCGGCTCCCGGACCAAGGGCCAGACGAAGACCATGCAGTTCCGGGGCAACACCGAGTTCACCGGCATGGACATCGCCGACACCGCCTTCGTGCGCCGGCGCTTCTACGACTTGAGCTACGGCAACCCCACGCGCCTGCCCCTCGCGCCGGGCAGCGAGAAGGTGTTCATCTCCCGCCAGGCCGGAGCCGTTCCCAACGTCAACGACATCAGCCTGACCGTCGACGACCTCGCGGTGAACACCTCGAGCTTCACCGGGACCTTCACCCGCCTGAACCCGGGCGTCGACTACACCGTCGACTACGTGAAGGGCATCCTCTCCTTCCGCGGGAGCATCGACCCGCAGAGCGTCGTCGCCGTGGACTTCGTCGACGCCACCGGGAGGGCCCTGTCGGTCCAGACCTCGACCACCACGGGCACCTCGGGCGGCACCGGCCTCAACAAGCTGATCAAGACCTTCGCCGACGTGCCGATCGTGAGCTCCACGACGGAGGTCGGCTGGCGCCAGGAGCTGAAGACCTTCTACAACATCGGCCGCACGCAGATCGTGCGCGACGACGGGCGCGGCAACTTCTTCCTCCAGGTCCTCAACCAGGCCCGGCAGGAGGTCGGCTCCTCGCTCAACCCGATCCAGAAGTACCCCGACACGATCGAGGTGGACTTCGAGAACGGCCTCTTCCGCCTGAAGCAGCCCTTCGGCGTCAGCGTCTCCAGCCCGCAGCCCGACCTGGACATCTACTCCGACGCGCCGATCAGCAAGCACCTGTTCCACGTCGAGTTCCGCTTCCGCCTGCGCACCTTCTTCCTGGAGCCGAACCTGGTGGTGCAGTCGGAGATCGTCCTGGTCGACAACGTGAAGCTCCAGCGCAACGTCGACTACTTCATCGACTACGAGTCCGGCTTCATCACCTTCTTCAACGACCAGCGCATCCGGCCGGACTCCACGATCGACGTGAGCTACGAGGTCTCGCCTTTCGGCGGGGCGGGCACGGAGAGCCTGCTCGGCACCCGCCTGGGCTACGACCTCAACAAGCACTTCTCGATCGGCACGACCTTGCTCTATCAGACCGGGGCCAAGCCCCCCACCGTCCCGACGGTCTCGGACCTCGCCAAGAGCCTCCTCGTCTACGAGGCGGACTCCCAGGTCAAGGACGTGCAGCTCACCTCGTGGCTGAAGGGCACGTTTCAAGGCGAGATCGCGCAGAGCATCTCCGACCCGAACCTCTCCGGGAAGGCCATCGTCGAGAACATGGAGGGCATCAAGCAGGACGACGCCGCGCCGACGATCGCGACGGCCTGGCAGATCGCCTCCAACCCGACCCAGGCGTCCGCCGACCCGCAGTCGCTCAACTGGGTCACGGAGTCCGTGCGCACGCTCGACGTCAACCCCACGGCGCCGGCGAACTCCCACGACGTCCAGAACGCCCTGGACATCAACTACGACTTCACGGTCAACGGCTCGACCGAGGTCTCCCTCGTCCACGTCTACTCGCCGACGGGCCTCGACTTCACGCAGAAGAGCGTCCTCGAGTTCACGATCTTCCAGAGCTCCCCCACCGACAACGAGCTCAACATCCACCTGGGCGGCATCAGCGAGGACGCCGAGGGCAGCGGGATCCTCGAGACCGAGGACGTCAACCGCGACGGCGTCCTGCAGCCGTCGGAGGACATCGGCTTCCAGTACTGCCCGGTCGGCAAGAACTGCACGCGCTTCGGCGCCGGCAACGGCCGCATCGACACCGAGGACTTGAACCAGAACGGCCGCCTCGACCCCGCCGACTTCTCCGGCGACGATTTCGGCTACGCCGGCAACAACCCGCAGCTCTTCGACGTCACCTCGAACTCGACGCGCACGACCATGAACTTCTCGGGCTGGCACACCTTCCAGGTCCCGCTCAACATCTCCAGCGCCACCGTCACGAGCTGGCTCGCGATCAAGCAGGTGCGCATCTCCATCCGCAGGGGCGCCTCCGGCACGGACAGCGGCACGCTCAAGTTCGCGCGGCTCGGCGTCGTCGGCAACGCCTGGCAGCGCGGCCAGCCCGGCGACCCCGCCACCGGGGCCACCGGGACGGCCTCCGAGGCCCTGACCGTCAACGCGGTCAACAACCTCGACAACCCCGGCTATATCCCGATCTTCCGGGCCGGCGGCGACGCCCAGCGGGTGTACACCGACCTCTACGGCTCGGTCGCCAACGTCGAGCGCCAGAACAACACCAACAACGTCTCCGAGCAGGCGCTCGACCTGCACTATACCGACTTGACGCCGGGGACAACCGTCTTCACCAAGCGCGTCTTCAGCCGCGCCATCGACGTGAGCAACCACCGGAACTTCAGCTTCCTCGTGTTCGGCAACGCCCAGTCCGGCACGCCCGCCAACGGCGACAAGATCCTCTTCGTGCGGGCCGGCGGCGATGTGGACTACTTCGAGATGCGCATCCCCATCAACTTCACCGGCTGGCAGCTCTTCACCGCCCGCCAGCAGGACACGAACGGGGACCAGATCGCCGACACCTGGACCTTGGGCAAGGGCGTGCCCGGGACCGTCGTGCTCTCCTCGGGCGTGCCGAACCTGCAGCAGATCGGCGCCCTCACCGTCGGCGTCTACTCCACGGGCACGTTCACCACGAACGGCGACGTGTACGTCGACGAGTTCCACCTCTCCGAGCCCATCACCCGGCGCGGAACCGCGGAGAAGCTGCAGGCGGACTTCGTCGCCCCGGGCTGGGGAACGTTCGGCTTCCGGCACCGCTCCATCGACCGGAACTACCAGACGCCCACGACCGTCGTCTCGAACCAGGACAACCGCCAGGACAACGCCTACTTGAACTTCGACCACATCAAGCCGCTGCCCCTGCGCTTCGCGCTGTCGCGCACCATCGTCGTCACGCCCAACACCAACGCGACCGGGCCGAACTCGAACCTGGTCAACCTCCTGCAGGGCGGGAAGGTCACGACCTGGAACGGAAACGCCAGCGGCAACCTGTCGCTGCCCAACCTCCCCCGCGTCAGCATGGGCTACGACCGGAACCGGGTCGATTACCAGAACCTCACCCGCCTGGACGATCGGGCCTCCTACACGGGGAGCGTCAGCTACGGCGTGCCCTCGACGAACAAGTGGCTGCCCCGCACCATCGACGTCAACGGCGCCTACGCCAAATACCTGGTGAGCTTCGACTCGCCGCTGGCGCGCTCCCTGCCGGGCAACTACAACACCGACGAGCGCACCGTGACCCACGGCGCCCGCCTCTCCTTCACGCCCTGGACCGGGTCCACGTTCAACCCCAGCTACTCGGTCACCAGCGTCCGGGAGGACCGCGCCGACTTCACCTCGGGCGCGGAGATCAAGTCGAGCTACCCCAAGTCCCGCAACCAGACCATGGGATTCGCCTCGAACTTCCGCATGGCGCGCTGGCTCAACCCGACGGTGAGCTACAACATCAACACCATCGAGAACACCCTGCTCGTGCCGTCGACCTTCGTGGTGACCACCTCCACGTACGTCTTCGCCGTGGGCGACCTCAAGACGGTCAACCGCTCCGCCAACGGCAACATCAGCCTGACCTTGGCGGCCGCCGAGCTCATCCCCAAGACCAAGCTCCTGCGCTCCTTGACGCTGACCAACGGCTACCAGCTGCAGGACGGCGAGGTGCTCAACAACGTCGAGCGGAACCTCGACACCCGCTTCAATCTCTTCGTGCGCACGCCCCTGCGCGCCGCCAGCCCCGTCGCCCAGCTCGCGAACCGCACCCTGCGCGACACCTACAGCTCCACCGTGCGCTGGTCGCCGCTCGAGGGCTACAACCTGATCGGGCGCAAGGCGGCGCTGAAGACGTTCAACGTCACCAACAACTTCCTGCAGAGCACGCAGCGGACCCTGACCACCGGCACGCCCTCGAAGACCATCGCCACCACCCTGCCCGACATGCTGGCCTCCATCGGCCAGCTCGAGCAGCTCCTCTTCGCCGACCGGTTCATGAAGAATGTCCAGCTCAACGTGAAGTACGCGCAGCGGAGCACGCTGAACGTCGGCTTCACCCGGGCCACCGACTCCAGCTTCGGAAGCGACCTGCGCGCCATGATCCGCCAGCGCTTCGACACCTCGCTCAGCTTCAACATGCGCAGCAACTCGAACAAGGACCTGGTCCTGGACCAGACCGTCCAGACCACCGGCCACAAGGACGCCACGCTGCAGACCACCTTCGACATCCGCCGCTTCCGCTTCACGCCGAAGGTCGACTATCAGAACGACACGAGCACGCTGGGGACGGGGGTGAAGACCCAGGACACGACCGTGGTGACGCCGGCCCTCCTGGTGCGCTCGGACATCTCGCTGCCGCGCGGCATCTACCTGCCGTTCACGAAGAAGACCTTGCTCGTAACGAACCGCGTGATCTGGACGTCGAACCTGTCGCTGACCATCCGCAGCTCGCCGGTGACGGTGGCGGACAACTCCAAGCTCGCGAGCTTCACCACCAGCGCGGACTACGAGATCGCCAAGAACCTGCGCATGACCATCAACGGCGCCTTCCAGCGGCTATGGCACAAGTATCTCCAGGAAGAGGACTTCATCTCGTACCAGTTCGGGACGACGCTCACCTTCCAGTTCTAGCCGCCGCCCTCCCCCATTTAAACAATCTAGGTCCTTATGCCTAGATACGATTAGGCCCTTTGGCCATACCCCGAAAGTTAAGCCCGGGTAAACTGCAGGTCCGCGCGGGTGGGCGCGGGCGCGCCTGGTGGGGCGCGCTGCCGTAGGCAGTTCCTGGAGGTGGGTACGTGAAACATACGGGACTAGTGTCTCTGGCCGCGGCTTTGCTCGCCGCGCCGGTCGGTCGTTCGTTCGCGCAAGGGCAGGACGCCCCCGCGCCGCTGGGCCTCTACGCGGCGACGCGGAGCAAGCTGGCGCCGGTGGACGTCTCCGAACCGGGCTTCTCCGTGGAGGTCGGCGCGGCGTTCGCTTCGGGCGCCGGGGCGGTCGCGACGCCGGAGGCGGAGCCGGCCAAATCGCAGCCGACGAGGCCCCCCTCCATCCGCTTCGAGGAGGGGAGCCGCCCGACCGGCGAGACGCTCCAAATACCCTCGTACGCCCGAAAGTTCCTTCCGGATTACATGGACAAGGCCGCGCCGGACACCCTCCGCGCGCTGAACTCGTCCACGACGCAGGAGATGGCCCAGCAGCTCGCCGACTACTTCAAGCGCTTCTATCCGGACGTCGTCTACCACGTCGACTGGGACGACGAGACGGTGAACGCCTACGCCTGGATGGAGAACGGCAAGCGCCACGTGGCGCTGCTGGGCGGCCTCCTGCGCCACAAGGCCATCGGCATGGAGGGCATCGGCTTGGTGCTGGCGCACGAGCTGGGTCACCACTACGGCGGGCCTCCGCTCTACTCCGGCAGCGGCCTCTCCTGCGAGGGGCAGGCGGATTACTGGGGCGCCTCGGTCGGCATGCGCTCGGCCTGGGGCAACCAGTACCGGACGCAGATGCTCTCGGCGATCGATCAGCTCGACAAGTTCTTCTCCAAGGGGCTGGTCTCCGAGCTCACGCCCGAGCAGGAGCTCGTACGGCACAAGGCCGAGGGCGAGTGCGGCCATCCGCCGGCGGCTTGCCGCAAGCAGACCTACCAGGCCGCCATGGCGGGCCTGCCCAAGCCGGCGTGCGCCGGGCCCACGGAGCCCTCCGGACAGCTCGTCCGGGAGATCTCCCGGCCGGTCTTCGAGACCGCGTTCAACTGAGGAGACCGCGCGGCGCGGTCCCTAACGGGGGCCGCGCCGCGCGAGTATCTCCTGGGCGGCGACCCCGTGCCGCGTGAAGCGGTCTTGGGCGGCCTCTTCTAGAATCTCGTCCACGCCGTGGTCCGATGGGTTGATGCGGGCCAGCGCGCAGGCGCAGGCGTAGCGCAGCTCCCCCGTGCTCGAGCCGATCTCCTTGAGCAAAACCGGCACGGCGTGGGCGGCCGCGGGCCCCTGGTCCATCAAGGCCCATGCGGCGCGCTCGCGCACCGAAGCCTGCGCCGCGTCGTCCTGCAGCGCGGCCTCGAAGATCGCTATCTCGCGCGCGCCTATCCCGGTCCTCGACTCGGCCGACAAGGCCGCCGCGTAGCGCACCGGTTTCTCGGCGTCGCCCGCCAGGTCCCGTACCGAGGACTCCGCCCGCGCGATCTCCTCCGGATGGAAGCCCGTCAGCGGCCGGCCCAAGCGCTCCGCGGCGGCGAGGCGCAGGATCGGATCGGGGCTCTTCACCGCGTCCAGGACCAGCTCGCGAGCGAGATCGCCGGTCGCCTCGGGCTGCCCGGGAAACATCGACACCGCCGCCGCCTGCGCGACGCGGCGCTCGGGATCGAGCAAGGCGGCGGCGAGCGCGGTCATGGCCTCCGGCCGCGACGAGACGCCGGCCCCCCCCAGGGCCAGCGCCGCCCCCACCCGTACGTCGGGATCCGGCTGCCGCAGCCCCTCGAGCAATCCCGGAAAGAGGAGCCAGCCGTGCTGCTTGAGCGCCGCCAGCGCCGCTTCTCGGTCCCGCGGATCGGCTGAGCGGACGGCGGCCGCCACCGCCGGCGCCAGCGCCCGTATCTGCTCCTGGGTGATCATGCCGCTGTCGCGGTCGAGCAGCGACAAGGCCTTGGGGTCCGCGTTCCGGAAGGATAGTCCGGGAATCCCGATCGGCATCATGGACGACGTCGTGGGGGCCGGCACCCGCTCCTCCCGAAGGGTGCGGGGAGGCGGAGAAGCCGGAACCGCGGCCTCGACGGCGGGCCTCGGGCTCGGCGCCGAGGCCGCACGAACCCCGAACCAGAAAGCCGCCCCCGCGGCCATCCCCGTTCCCATCAGGATGAGGCCGAGCCGGTCTCGCACCCATCTGGGCACGAGGAGGAGGTAGGCCGCGCGCACCGACATCCTGACAGTTTGCTCCCGTCGACGGGGCCGTGTCAAGGGAACTTTTCCGATGGGCTCCGCGTATAGCTTCCATGCCCCGCTGGGGAAGAACGTGGACGGAGCTGCTTCTCGATATCTGCCTGCCGCGCGCCTGCGCGGCCTGCCGGCGCGATTTGGAGCCGCCCTTGGAAGGCCCGCTCTGCGGGGACTGCATGGCCGCCTTGGCCCCGATCGCGCCGCCGCTCTGCGGCTTCTGCGGCGCCCCGCTTCGGGGCTCGGCGGACTGCCGCCGCGCTTGCCGGCGGGACCTGCCCTCGCTGGACGCCGCCCGCGCGGCCTTCCTTTATAAGGCTCCCCTCCGACAGCTCCTGCACGCCTTCAAGTACGCGGGGAGCGCGCGGGCCGGCGCGGCCCTCGCCGGCTGGCTGGCGGGGCTGGCGCCGCGGCATCCGATCCTGCGCCGAGCGGAGGTCGTCGTGCCGGTGCCGCTCCACGCGGTCAAGCTGC
>DATLOS010000542.1:0-2419 GCA_035536155.1 Elusimicrobiota bacterium | reverse complement strand
GGCCCGACGGGACCTTCCTCGACCCGCTGCCCGGCACGGGCTCCGGCTTCGACGGCGACGTCAACATCCTTCTGCCCCAGCCCGACCGGAAGGTCGTGGCGCTGGGGGACTTCGGCGCCTACGCCGGACGCGGCTCCCTGTACGGCCTGGCCCGGCTGGGCGAGGACGGCTCGCTGGACGTCCAGTTCGCGAAGCGCGCCTCGAAGCCCCTGAGCGAGAACGGGCGCTACGACTGCGCCGCGTTCCTGAGCGGCTGGCGCCTGGCCTTGGGCGGCTTCTTCACCTCCTACGGCGGCCACGCCGCCAACGGCTTGCTGCGCCTCTCGCCGGAAGGCGGCATGGACAAGCCCTTCCTGGACAAGGCCATGGACTTGCGCGAGATCTCCGCGGAGGGCGCCGGCCTGCGCGTGCGCTCGGTAGCGCCGGCCCGGGGCGGCCGCCTCCTCATCGCCGGGGACTTCGACCACCGCC
Source organism: Elusimicrobiota bacterium (assembly GCA_035536155.1). GTDB lineage: Bacteria > Elusimicrobiota > Elusimicrobia > UBA1565 > UBA1565 > DATLOS01. Next base: position 1,948 of record DATLOS010000542.1, on the reverse strand, counting down.
CCGCCGTCCTCATGCTCGAGCCGGACGGGACCAACCAGCGGCACTTTCAAGCGCCGCCCGACTCGACCTACTTCGAGAGCGTGGAGAACCGGGGCTCGATCCTCACCGCGACGCTCCCCGACGGGAGCATCCTCCTCGCCGGCTCCTACCGTCAAAAAGAGGGCGGCGTCGTGGGCCGGGTCGTGCGCCTCCTTCCCGGCGGCACGCGCGACCGCCGCTTCTCCGCGCCCGACTTCGTGGGCGGCGACCGCTCCTTCCAAGCCATGGTGGTGCAGCGCGACGGAAGCGTAGTCCTGGGCGGCTCCTTCTCCCAGGTCGACGACTTCGCCGCCCCGAACCTCGCCCGCTTGGGCCCGGACGGGACGCCGGACCGCGCCTTCGCCCGAAAGCTGGGCGACGGGTTCGGGCGGGACGCCGCCCGGCGCGTGCGCGCGCTCCTGCTCCTCAAGGACGGCTCGATCCTGGCCGCCGGCGCCTTCGGCGTCGGGCGCCTCCTGCCGGACGGCCGCGTGGACGCGGCCTTCGCCGAAAACCAGGCCTTCGGCTTCGACGGGCCCGTGCAGGCCCTGGCGCACGGCGCGGACGGCGCGGGGTGGGTCGGCGGGGCCTTCACCGGCCTGGTCGACCCCAAGAGCCCGGTCATCCCCTGGAACCGCTGCGCCGCGGCCTCCGACTGCCGCGCCGTCCGCCGGCCCTGCGGAGATTGGGACGCGGTGAACCGCCTCTACGCGGCCGACGTCGCCGCCTACAACGAGAAGCGGCGCGGCTCGGAGAACTGCGTCTACATCGAGTACCCGCGCGGCATCCTGGCCTGCGAGCGCAAGGCCTGCGTCCTGAACCCGGCCCCTTGAATCCGAGACCGGCCGGGGCTATAACCCCAGCGCCGTGCCCCGCCGAAATTTTCCGCCTCCCGCCGTCGTATCTCCCCTGACGTCCGCCGTGCTTAGCGCGCGAGGTGCCCCGTGAGCGTCCGAACCTTTCTCCTGATGTCGATCCTGGCCGGCTTGCCCCGCCCGGCGGCGGCGCTCGACGTCGCGGGAGCGACCCCGAGCGGCCCGGCCGAATCCGCCGGCGACGCCCGCGCCATCGCGGTGACCTTCAGCGAGCCCATGGTCCCCCTTTCCTCGCCCAAGGAGTCGGAGGGCTTTTGCCCCCTCGAGCTCCAGCCGAGGATCGAGGGCCGCTGCCGCTGGCAGGGAACCCAGGTCCTGACCTTCGAGCCCGCCTCCCCCCTGCCGCCGGCGACGGCTTTCTCCGCGCGCGTGCCCGCGGGCACGCGCTCCAAGGTGAGCGGCGGCGCCCTGGAGGCGGACTACTCCTGGACCTTCGAGACGGTGCGCCCCGCCCTTCTCAAGAGCTGGCCCAACGAGCACGAGCATTGGATCGCGCTCAAGCCCACGATCCTCCTCCAGTTCAACCTCGGCATGGACCCCAAGCGCGCCCGGGGCGCGCTGACCCTCGAGGAGACGCCTCTCGACGACAGCGTCCACATCGAGTCCGTCCCGGTGGCGGTGCGCCGCGCCTCGAGCGAGGAGGTGAAGGGCGCTTGGCCCTACGCCTGGTGGGGCGTGGACCCCAGCACACACAACGTCCTCGCCGTGGTCCCCTCCCGCCCGCTCAAGGCCGACCGCGCCTACGTGCTGCGCCTCGCGGCCGACCTGCGCTCCGCCGAGGGCGAGCTCGGCTTGGCCGCGCCGCGCGAGCTCGACTTCGAGACCTACTACTCCTTCCGCTTCCTCGGCTCCCGCCCCGGCGTCCCGTTCTGCCTGCCCGGGGAGGCCGCCCTCTTGTTCTCCAACCCGGTGAAGTACAAGGACCTGGCCGCCGCGCTCTCCTTCGACCCGCCCGTGGCCATGGCGGAGATGCCGGACTGGCTCAAGGAGCACGCCGGGGAGCGCCGGCCGCGGGAGCGCCAAGTGTTTCTGCGCCTGCCCGGACCCGATCTCAA
>DATLOS010000541.1:0-3923 GCA_035536155.1 Elusimicrobiota bacterium | reverse complement strand
GCGCATCGCCCGCGCGCTCCAGCTCCGCCGCGAGGAGCTCGAGCGGCTGGCCCGCTCCGAGCTCTCGGGACGGGAGGCCGCCCTCTTCGCCCAGGAGCGCGAGCTGGTCGCCCGCCTGGAGACGGAGTTCGAGGCCCGCCGGGCCGAGCTCGAGGAGCGGGTGCGCGCGCGCTTCGAGTCGGACAGCGCCAGCCGCTCGGCCGAGCTCGAGGCCCGAAACCGCGCCCTGGCCGAGTCGCTGGCCGAGCGCGAGGCGGAGCTGGAGCGCCGCGCCAAGGATTTCGAGGAGCGCCGCGCGGGCGTCGAGGCGGCCGCGCAGGAGCAGCGGCGGCGCGAGCTCGAGGTCCGGGAACTGCGAGATCGCCTGGTCGCCTCCTTCCGGGATCCCGCGGGCACCTTGCCCCAGGCCGCGTTCGAGGCCGAGTTCGGCCGGCTGGCCGACAGCGTCCACCGCCAGGTATCGGCGCCGGCGGAGCAGCTCCTCGAGCGCATCCGCGAGCGCCTCTCCGGCATCTGGGTCAGCCAGAAGGAGCGGGCCACCCTCGAGTCCATCGCCGGCGACCTGGAGGACCTGCGCGAGCGCCTGTCGCGGGTCCAGGATTTCGGCCGCCCGCTGGCGCTCTCCTTCGCCCCGGTCGACCTGCGCGCCGAGCTCGAGGCGGCGCTCGAAGCCGCCGCCCCGCGCCTCTCGGCCGCGAAGATCGAGGTGACGCGGGACTTCGCCGACGGCCTGCCGCCGCTCCCGGCGGACGGGCCCCGCCTGCGCGAGGTCTTCGCAGCCCTGCTCGAGAACGCCCTCGAGGCCATGCCCTCGGGCGGGCGCCTCGCGCTCGCCCTGCGCCAGCTGCCGACCCGCCGCGCGCTCGAGGTGGAGCTCTCGGACTCGGGCGTGGGCGCCGCGCCGGAGGTCCTGCGCGCCGCGGCTCAGCCTTTCTTCAGCGCGAAGGGCAAGGCGGGCCTCGGCTTGGCCGAGGCCCGGCGGATCCTCCTTGGCCACGGCGGCGGCCTGCGCCTCGCCAGCGACGGACCCGGGCGCGGCGTCAGGGCGACCGTGGTGCTGCCCCTGAAGCGCTAGGCTCGCCCTTGCCCAGGCGCAGGGTGTCCAGGACCTTCTCGAAGGCCGCGCGGTTGCGGGCGTAGAGGTCGGGCGGGGCGCCGTAGGCGACGTGCAGGTAGCCGCCCGCCACCGGCACGAAGGCCTCGTCGGACTCGCCCGGAACCTCCTGCAGGCGCGCCGCCGACCCGGCGACCTTCCGCTCGCCCGCGTCGCGGGCCCCGTGCCAGCGCCGCTCCTCCTCCATCGCCTGCTCCATCGGCTCGTAGCCGGGCTGCCCGGCGCGGCGCAGGGTCACCGTGAGGCTGACGGGACGGCCGCCCTGGCCGGTGTCGAGGAAGAGGAGCGCCGACGGCACCTCGTCCTTCCAGGCGTCGGTGAGGTGCCAGCGGCCGGGATATTCGAAGAGGAGGACGCCCGGTACCACGAAGGTCCGCGCCCGTCCCGGGGCCGGGGCGTCGCCCTCGCGCTCGAGCGCGACGCACTGCACCGGCTCGAAGGGGTCCTCGGTGCGGCGGCGCGAAGTGCCTTCGGGGCAGGAGCCGTCGCGGGCGGGCTTGCGCGGCCCGGGCGCCAAGGAGCGCGCCGCGCCCGCCGCCGCGCAGGAGAAGGGCTTGAGGCCCCTCGGCGTCGCCACCGGTGCGGTGCCGCGAGGGCAGGGGAGCGCGCGCATGCCCCCGCGGGCGCTCTCGCACTCGTAGCTCTTCGCCGGGTCCGTGCTCGGCACGGGAGATTCCCCCGGCGGGCAGAAGCCGAGCGGGGTCGCGAGCGAGAGGCCGGACAGGACGCAGCGGTAGGGGCGCTGCGCGTCCAAGGTGATGCCGACCTCGTAGCCGTCGGGGCACTCTCCGCCCGAGCCCGCCTCGCCGGCGCAGGCCCAGGGGCGGGCCGGGTCCGCGGTGCGCACCGGCGAGGTCTCCTGCGGGCAGTGGAGCCCGATCTCGGCCGCCGCGGGGAGCGAGGCGGCGAGGAGCGCGGCGAGGAGCGCGGGCACGGCGCTAGCCCAGGAGCTGGGGGTTGCGCATCGCCGCGATCGCGGTCTCGCGGGTGATCGTCCCTTTTTGAAAAAGGGCCTTGACCGAGGCGTCCTTCGAGATCATGCCGAGGTTGCTCCCGGTGTGGAGGATGTCGTCGACCTGCGCCAGCTTGTTGTCGCGGATGAGCTGGCGCACCGCGGGCGTCGCGAGGAGGACCTCGATGGCCAGGACCATGCCCTTCTTGTCGGTCTTGGGCAGGAGCTCCTGGGAGAGGACGGCCTCGAGGGTGCTGCAGAGCTGGTCGCGGATGGTATCCTGCTCGTCGCCGGGGAACATGCTCACGATGCGCTGCGCCGCCTTGGCGGCGTCCGGCGTGTGCAGGGTCGTGAGCACCAAGTGGCCCGTCTCGGCGGCGGTGAGCGCGGCGCGGATCGAGCCCGCCGTGCGCATCTCGCCGATGCAGAGGATGTCCGGGTCCTGGCGCAGGGCGTCCTCGATGCCCATCTCGAAGTTGGGGACGTCGACGCCGACCTCGCGCTGGAGGAACATGCACTTGTGGGGGGCGAACATGGTCTCGATGGGGTCCTCGATCGTGACCACCTTCCCCGCGTGCCCCTGCTTGTTGATGTGGTCGAGCATCGCGGCCATGGTCGTGCTCTTGCCCGAGCCGGTCGCGCCCGTGATGAAAATGATGCCCTTGCTCTTCTGCGTCAGCGTCCCCACGATCGGGGGAAGGCCCAGCGCGGAGAGGGGATAGATCTTGTTCGGGATCGAGCGGATGGACGCGCTGACGGTGCCTTGGGCCTTGGCCACGTTCATGCGAAAGCGCCCGACGCCGTTGATGGTGAAGGAGACGTTGACGCGGCTCTCGGCCTCGAAGAGCTTCTTCTGGAACTCCTGCAGGTAGGGCTCGACCAGCGCCCAGATCTGCCGGGTCTCGAGCGGGGTCGGCGACATGGGCAGGAGGTCCGTCGCGGCGCGCGAGATGGGCGGGTAGCCGTGAAGAAGATGGAGGTCCGAGCCGTTCTGGGCCACCAGGTCCCGCAGGAGCTTCTCCAGGCCTCCCGCCGGCGCGGGCGCCGACGACGGCGTCGAGCTCGAGGCCTTCAGTCCGGGGGGCACGGGGCTCTGCTCGGGCCACAAGGATTCCATGGAGCTAGCCTAGCCTGGGCCCGGCGATTTTTCAAGTGGGGACCGCGGCTAGCGGCCGGGGTCCCGGGCGAGGCGCACGAGCAGGCGGATCTCGAGGGGGTCGGGAGCCGAGAGCGCGCGCGGGCCGCCGTCGAGCCTCCGGCGCTCGCCCCGGCCTCGGGCGCCTTCCTTCCGGGGCTCCTCGGCTTGCCCGGGCCTCCACTCCGGCTCCGGGGTCTCGGCGCGGGCGGAGCGCGAGGTCACGAGGTCGGCCAGCAGCGACTTCCCGTCCTTGACGGCCAGAGCGCTCAGCGGCACCTCCAGCTCGAGGATGCGCTCCCGGCCCGAGAGCGACATGGTCACCCGCACGCCCGAGGGAAGGGGCTCGGCGGAGGAGGCCGCGCCGCTCGAGCGCACCACCGCGGCCTCGAAGCGGGGGAGCTCGGCCGGCGCCCCGGGGTCCCGCGCGCCCGGCGCGTCGCGCCCGCGCAAAGGCACGCGCACGCCCCAGTCCCGCGTTTTGCCGTCCGCGCCGAGGAACCAGACCGTCAGATCCTGGCCGAAGCGCCCGCCGAGGAGAGAGCGGCCGTCCTCGCCGTCCGAGACCAGGCGCAGGTAGAGCGCCGCGGGGCCGTTGAGGGCCCGCAGGTCGAGCTGCGGCTCCTCGACCTCGGCCGCCTCGCCCCAGGGAGCCTCGCTGCCGTCCAAGGCGAGCGGGGCGCTCGCCCAGGCGGCCGGCAGCTTGTCGCGCCAGCCGAAAA
>DATLOS010000540.1:0-3110 GCA_035536155.1 Elusimicrobiota bacterium | reverse complement strand
TGGTCGAGTTGGCGGTCGTCATCGTGATCATCGGCATCCTGGCGACCTTCGCCGTGCCGAAGTTCCGCGCCGCGGTCGAGCGCTCGAAGGCGGGCGAGGCCTTCAACTACCTGGCCGCGGTCCGGTCCGCGCAGGAGCGCTACCACAACCGCCAGGGCACCTACGCCAACGACCTCAACGAGCTCGACATCAAGATGCAGACGCCGCTCTACTTCCAGGTGGGCGCGATCGCCGACAACGGCGGCAACATCGAGGAAGGCTGGAAGCTGACCCTGACCCGCAAGGGCGCGAGCGCCGGCTACGGCTCCTACACCGTGATCTTCACGGACGAGGGCTTCGACTCCACCAGCGACATCGCCAACAACGCGACCCTCAGCAAGGACATCAACCCGATGAGCACGGCGCAGTAGCGCCGCTCGGGTTTTTGGTATACGGTATACGATAGCCGGCAGTCCTCAAGGGCTGCCGGCTATCGGACCGTTAAGACGGGCCGACAAGGAGGCTGGAGATGGCTTCGGATGCCGCGCGAAGGGGAGGCCGCGCTCTCGAGCGGGCGTTCACGCTCGTGGAGCTCTTGGTCGTCTCCACCGTGCTGGCCATCCTGGTCGGCTACAGCATCCCCAAGTTCTACCGGGCCCTGGAGCAGACCCAGGTCGACCTCGCGGCGGCGAACCTCGAGCTCATCTGGAGCGCGCAGCGCCTCTACTACGCTCAGAACCGCTCCTTCGCCGCGTCGATATCCGACCTCCAGACGGCCGGCCTCCTCGATCAGAGCTTCGTGACCGTGATCTCCAAGCCGGACGCGAAGATGGCCTACGCGATCGCCGCGGCGGACGCGAGCAGCTTCGAGGCGACGGCGACCCGCTCGAACAGCGGGCACTGGAGCGGCACGCTGACCATCAACGAGCAGGGCAGCCTCACGGGCCAGATCAACGGCATCGGGGGGGAAGTCGTCTCTCCCCCGTCGACCTAGATGGCCAGCGCCGACGACCGCCGGCGCCACCTGCGGGTCTATCACGCGGTGCCGTTCACCCTCGCCCGGGCCACGGGCGTGAAGGTCTCGGCCCGCTCCATCGACGTCTCCTTGGGGGGGATCCGCTTCGCTTCGGACGGGCCCCTCGACCCCGGGGAGCGGGTCTCGGGAGAGCTCCTGTTTCCCAACGGCTCGACCTTCCGGATCAGCGGGCTGATCCTGCCCTCTTCCTCCCCGAGCCAGGGGCGCTATCAGATGGCCTTCGACGACGAGACGACCCAGCGGCTGCTGGACGGCTTCCTCGGGCTCTAGCGCCGCCTAGCGCCGGGCCTTGAGCAGAAAGCGCGCGTCCGCCATGAGGGGCTCGTCTCGCAGGAACCGCCACAGGGGGAACTCGGTGAGGGGACGGTCGTCGGTGACCACGGGATAGCGGCCGGCGTAGGCCCGCAGGTCCTCCTCCGAGAGCACGAAGCCGGCCAGGAGCGCGTCGGCCCGGACGCCGCGGACCGCGTCGGGGCCGAGCGGCGCCAGGCGCTCCCGTATCCGGCGCGAGAGCTCGGCCGCGGCGGGCGGGCGGATCGGGCGCCGGGACGCGAGGACCAGGAAGCCCTCGGCGCTCGGGTGGCTCCAGACCGCGACGTGCTCGAATCCCTGGCCGACCCCGCGCAGGATGCTCCAATAGTCGGACTCGAAGGAGCGCAGGGGGAGCCAAAGCGCGAAGACGCCGTCGTCGGCCAGGCGCGCGCGCGCCAGGTCCATGAACTCCCGGGTGTAGAGGTTGACCGCTCCGGCGCTGAAGAGGGGCGGCGCCGCGTCCACGATGATCGAGTCGTAGCGGGAGCGGGAGCGGAGCAGGAACTGGCGGCCGTCCTCGGCGTAGACCGCGCGGCCGGGCGCGGACATGAGCGCGGGGACGTCGGGGAGGAAGTCCCCCGCGTGGCGGAGCACCGGCTCGAGGAGCTCGACCGCGTCGACGCGGGAGCTCAGGAGCGACGCGGTCCGGAAAGTCTGCCCGGCGCCGAAGCAGATGACCAGGGCCGAGCGCGGGGACTCCAGGAGCAGGTTCGGCAGGAAGGCCATGAGCGCTCCGGCGTGCCCGTTGCCGGCGATCTCGATGCCGTTGATGAACAACGTCCGGCCCGAGCCGAGGGCGGCGCCGGTGACGGTGGCGGCGGCGTCCTCCTCGTGGAACAGCAGGCGCAGGCGCGCGTCGAGGCGCGCCGCGAGGATGTCGAGGGTCGGGTCCCGGCGGGTCGCGACGAAAAGGACCGCCGCCGCGAAGGCCAGCGCCGCGGCGCGCCGGAGCCCCCTCGCGGGGCGCGCGAGCCGCAAGGCGGCCGCCGCCAGGGCCGCGTTGAGGAGGGCCAAGGCGCGCAGGCTCCCGTGGACGCCCAGAGCGCCCAGGAGGCCGAAGCCGACCAGGGCCGAGCCCAGGATGCCTCCGACGGTGTTGAAGGCGTACATGCGCGCGGCGGAGGCGGCCTCGTCCTCTTCCCGCGCCAGGCGCACCGCGACGGGAAACAGCGCGCCCATGGCGGCGGCGGCGGGGAGGATGAGCAGGACGGCCTGGACGGCGAGCCGCAGGAGGTCGGCTCGCCCGAGTACGGGGGAGTAGAGCTGCGCGGGGGAGGCGGCGCGCAGGCCGAGGAAGCGGAAAAGGGCGAGGCTCGCCAGGACCGCGCAGGAGACGCCGAGCTCGAGCTCGGCGAAGAGGACGAGCGGCGCGGACGCGGACAGGCGCGGAGCCCAGAGGCTCCCCAGCCCGATCCCGGCGAGGTAGACGACGAGGATGACGGAGAAGGCGTAGGTCGAGTTCCCCAGGAGCAAGGTGAGCTGGCGCGACCAGAGGATCTCGTAGCCCAGCGCGCAGAAGCCGGAGATCCCGAAGAGCCACGCGGCGGCGCCGGGCGCCGCGCCTCGGGCGGGCGCGGCGCCCGCGCGGGAAGAGGGGGCCGGCTCGGCGGTGGCGCCGGGATAGGCGAGCGCCGCGAGAGCGGCGGCGAGATTGAGGGCCGCGGCGGCGAGGATGGTTCGCCGCTCGCCCCAGGCTCCCAGCGTGGCGAAGGCCGTGACGGCGACGCCGAGCATCGCGCCCAAGGTGTTCGCCCCGTAGAGAGCCGCTACGCTCGGGCCCCGG
>DATLOS010000539.1:0-3576 GCA_035536155.1 Elusimicrobiota bacterium | reverse complement strand
GGCCCACGCGCGCGCGGCGCGCAGGAGGGCCTGGGCGCCGCGCGGGCTGAGCCCCAGGCGGAGCTGGGGCGAGCGGCGCGTCGTCTGGGCGATCTCGACCACGTAGTTCAGGATGGCGTCGTCCGCGTGCACCGCGTCGGCGCGGGCCTGGAGCTCCTCGACCTCCCGGCAGTCCATCGCGGGGACGATCCCTTTCACGCGCTCCGAGATCTCTCCCCCCCGCAGGATTTGCCGCTCCTCCTCCGCGCTGGGGTAGCCGATCTGCACGCGCATGAGGAAGCGGTCGAGCTGGGCCTCGGGGAGCGGGAAAGTGCCGTGGTGCTCCACGGGGTTCTCGGTCGCGATCACCATGAAGGGCCGCGGAAGCTCATGGGCGCGGCCGTCGATCGAGACCTGGGGCTCGTTCATCGCCTCGAGGAGCGCCGACTGGGTCTTGGGCGTCGAGCGGTTGATCTCGTCGGCCAGGACCACGTGGCTGAAGATGGGGCCGGGGCGAAACTCGAAGCGCTGGTCCTTCTGGTTGTAGAGGCTGACTCCCAGGATGTCCGAGGGCAGCATGTCGTTGGTGAACTGGATGCGGCGAAACACCGCCTCCACCGAGCGCGCCAGGGCCAGGCCGAGCAAGGTCTTGCCGATGCCGGGCACGTCCTCGATGAGGAGGTGGCCGCGCGCGATCAAGGTCGTGACCGCGCGCAGGACGGTCTCCTCTTTCCCGACGAAGACGGACTGGATCGAGGCGAGGAGCTTCTTCAGGCTCTCATCGACGGCTGCCGCGGGCATTTCAACCCAAGTATTGAGCGGCCGCGAGGTATTGTCAATGCGGGCGGCGTCTGGTAAGGTATCCGCGATGAGCCGACTCGCATGGGTCGCGGTTCTCCTCCTCGCGTCTTTCGCTCGCGCGCAGGACAATCCCGATGCCGGGGCCGAAGCCGGTCCCGCGCCGGGCTCGACTTCCGAGACCCCGGGCGTCGCTCCGCAGGCGCCGGCTCCCGGAGAGGGCGAGGTTTCGATCACGCCGGTCGGCGGCGGGCCGGTCGCGTCCGCGCCGGCGTCGGGCCTTCCCGCGGAGCCCCCGCTGCGTTCCAAGGCCGGAGCTCCGGCGGCCGTCCCCCCGGCCGACGGTCCCGCGGCCGTTCCCGCGCAGAGCGCGCCGGCGACGCCCCCGGAAGACGCGGCCCCGGCGCCTCCTCCCAAGAAGCGCGTCGTCCGCCGCCGCCGCGTCCGCCGCGCGCCCGCCGCGGCTCAGGCCGCGGCCCCGGAGAAGAAGCTTCCCCACCGGGGGCTGCCTCTGGTGCCTCTAACTCCCCCCGCCCCCTCCGATCCGTAAGCCAAGCCGCCGCCGGCGTCTAGATTTTTTCGACGGAGTCGGCGGAGAGCCAGCCCTTCAGGCCTTCCTTTAATACGCCGATCTCCATCCACTTCCCGTTGACGTTGAGTATGCTGACCAGGCGCCCCTCGGGCGCCTTGAAGCTCACCGGAAAGCTCTCTCCGGGACCGCTGCGGACCTCGGCGTCCTGGATCAGGATCACGCCCGGGTTGTCGGGGGCCGCCAGGACGCGCACGCCCCACCACGCGCCCGCCGCGGCCCAGAACGCGGCCAGCGCCAGGGTCGGCTTGAGAAGGGCGGCGCGGCGCTTCGGCAGGAGAAGGAAGGCGCAAGCGCACAGGCAGGCAAGCCAGAAGCCCAGCCAATGGAGGGCGGCCAGTTCCGGCAGGCTGAAGATATGGAAGAGGGCGAAGAGGGCGGTGGGCATCCCCGGCGGCACCAGGCTCTCGCCCGCGCGGCGCAGGGCGAAGTCGAGGTTGTGGCGGATGTCCGAGTCGCGCGGGCGCAGGGCGAAGGCCCGCTCGTAGCAGGCGATCGCCAAGCCCAGGCTCCCGGGCTGGGCGAAGCGGTAATAGGCGTTGCCCAGGTTGTATTGGAGATCGGCGTTGGTCGGCGCCGACGAAAGCAGCGAGCGGTACGCCTTGATCGCGTCCTCGAGGCGCGACTGCTCGTAGAGCTGGTTCGCCGCGTCGAGCGAGCTCTGCAGCTGGGCGGGCTCCATGGCCCGCGGCGCTCCCGCGAACAGAAGGGACAGGACGATCGGCGCCAGCGTCATTTCAGGTCCTCCTCGAGCGCGCGGAAGAGCTCCAGCAGGCCCTCGGGCAGGTGCCCGTCGGCGGCGTGCTGGCCCGCCGGGGCGAAACGCAGCGCCTCGAGCTCTTCCCAGAGCGCGCGCATGCGCTGCAGATGGCCGTCGGGCAGCTTCGGGAAGCGCTGGCGCAGCAGGCGCTCGGCGTCGCGCCGGGTGAGGCCGGCCGAGGCGCAGTCGAGCTTGGCCGCGAGGAACGCCGTGAGCGCGTCGTAGAGAAGGCCCGCGGCCCGCTGGGGCTCCTGGGCGAGGAAGCCGCGGGCCTCGCGCACCCGTCCCTGCGCCTTGGGCAGCGCCTCGCGAAAGCGCAGAGCCGCCGGGTTCTGGCTCAAGCGCTCGACGTAGCCGGCCCAGCCGAGGCTGGCGAGGAGCAGGGCGAGCGGTACGGCATGAACCCAGCCCAGGCCCGCCCAGGCCTCGGCCGCGCGCGAGAGCTCGGCGTCCCGGGCCCGGGTATGCGCGTAGCGGATGTCCTCGTTGACGGTCGTGATCTGCGCGGCGGGCCGTCCCCCGGGCGCCACGTAGTTGGGCGCGGCCGCGGTCGCGTCGCCCGGGGCGATCTGGAGGTCGATCGGATCGCTCTGCGTGGTCGCGTACTCCTTGCGCTCGGGGTCGAAGAAGCTGAGCGCGATCGGCGGGATGCGGACCGGACCGGAGGCCTGGGGCACCAGGACCGTCTTGTACACCTTGGAGCCGTGCACGCCGCGCGCGTCCTTGACCTGGTTGAGCGCCGTCACCGTGTCGTAGACGCGGAAGGCCTTGAGCTCGGGCATGGGCAGGTCTCCCAAGGCCTTGAGGTTGCCCGAGCCCTCGACGGTGACGGACAGGTTCACCGCCTCGCCCGCCTTCGCCTGCTTGCGGTCGACCTCGGCGCGGAGCTTGTAGCGGCCGACCGCGCCGCCGAATCCCGCGGGCTTGCCGGCCGGCAGGGCCTGGACGTCGAGCTCCACCGGCTTGGTGCGCAACTCGCGGGTCTGGGCCTGCATCTGGCCCGAGGCGAAGAAGCGCTGGAAGAAGTCGGGGGCGAAGGGATCGATGTTCATCTCCTCCTGGATCTGGCAGCGGATGGCCCCGGGCGCGATGGTCAGCTTCCCGGGCTGGGTCGGGAAGAAGGCCATCTTCAGCTCGGAGACGAAGTAGCTGCGGCCGTGCGAGGTCTCCTGGCCGTGGCCGCCGGGAGGCAGGTCCTCGCTGAGCAGGCCGTTGAAGGCCGGCGGTATCCACTCCGGGTTGCCCAGGATGGTCACCGCGGTGTGTAAGCGCACGGTGAAGATGACCTGCTGGTTGACGTAGGGCCGAGGGTTGTCGACCTCGGCGGTGACGAAGATGTCGGGCGCTCCGGGGCGGGCCTTGGGAGCGGGACCTTCCGCGGGCGCCGACGGCGCCGCGGCTGAGCCCGGGGACTGCACCGGGCCCGTGCCCGAGGCGGAAGGCCGGACCA
>DATLOS010000538.1:0-4992 GCA_035536155.1 Elusimicrobiota bacterium | reverse complement strand
AAGACCTCCATCTTGGCGATGTCCACGCTGTGGAACGCCGCGCCGGTGAGGTGTGCGACCTCATCGAGGTAGGCCGAGAACAGCAGGAACGCCGCCAGGGCCGCCGAGCCGATGGCGTAGCCCTTGGTCAGCGCCTTGGTCGTGTTGCCCACCGCGTCGAGGCGATCGGTCCGCTTGCGGATGTCGTCGGGCTGGTGGCTCATCTCCACGATGCCGCCCGCGTTGTCGGTGATGGGCCCGAAGGTGTCCATCGCCAGGATGTAGGCGCAGGTCGAGAGCATGCCCATCGTCGCGATCGCCGTGCCGTAGAGGCCGGCCGCGGATCGGGCGATCCCGGTCCCGGCCATGGCATGGATGCCGCAGTAGTACGAGCCCAAGAGGGCCGCGGAGATGACGATGACCGGCATCGCCGTGCACTCCATCCCGACCGCCAGGCCGGAGATGATGGTCGTCGCCGGCCCGGTCTGCGAGGCCTCGGCGATCGAGCGCACCGGCCGGTACTTGTACTCGGTGTAGTACTGGGTGATGAGCACGAAGAGGTAGCTGGTCACGATGCCGATGAGGCCCGAGGCGAAGAGCCAGAGGTTGGCCTTCAGGAGCCAGTGGACCGCGGCGTAGAAGCCGACGATGGCCAGGATGGTGGTGACGTAGTAGCCGCGGTTGAGACCGGTCATCGGGTCTTCCTCGTTCTCGTCCACCGAGACGCACATCACGCCGACCATGGCCGCGAGCAGGCCGAAGGCCCGCGCGACCAGGGGGAACATGATGCCCTGCACCCCGAAGATGGGGAAGAGGGAGACGCCGAGGATCATGGCGCCCACGTTCTCCGCCGCGGTCGACTCGAAGAGGTCCGCGCCGCGGCCGGCGCAGTCGCCCACGTTGTCGCCCACGAGGTCGGCGATGACGGCCGGGTTCCGGGGGTCGTCCTCGGGGATGCCCGCCTCGACCTTGCCCACCAGGTCCGCGCCCACGTCGGCGGCCTTGGTGTAGATGCCGCCGCCCAGCTGGGCGAAGAGCGCCACGAAGGAGGCGCCGAAGCCGAAGCCGACGATCTTCAAAGGGACGGCTTTGAGGACCTCGACGTCGCCGCTGGTTCCGCCCATGAGGACGAAGAGCCCGCCCACGCCGAGGAGGCTCATCGCCACCACCGTGATGCCGCTGACCGCCCCGCCGCGCAGCGCGGTCTGGAGGGCCTCGTTCAGGCCCCGCCGCGCCGCGGAGGCGCTGCGGATGTTGGTGCGGATCGAGATGTACATCCCGATGTAGCCCGCGAGGCCGGAGCACAGCGCCCCGAGCAGGAAGGAGACCGTGGTCCGCCACGCGGTGTCCATGTCTCCCTTCACGAAGCCGTAGAGGCCGAACATCACCGCGGCCAGGACCACGGCCAGCGTGGCGATGGTCTTGTTCTGCCTGCGCAGGAAGGCCTCGGCGCCGGACTTGATGGCGTCGGAGATCTTGCGCATCTCGGGCGTGCCGTCGTCGCGGCCCAGCACGTCCTTGGCGAGCCAGCCGGCGAAGGCGAGGGAGGCCACGCTGATTGCGAGTACAAGAGCGAGCATCATGGGGGAGGTCTCCTTTTGAGTCTCGGTTAGAGCTTCTGGTTCGTCTCGACTTTGACGCCGGGCCCCATCGTGGAGGACAGCGTCACGCTCATCATGTAGATGCCTTTCGACGCCGCGGGCTTCATCTTCGCGACGATCTGGAGCACGGCCTGCGCGTTGGCGACGATCTTGGCCGGCTCGAAGGAGCGCTTGCCGATCGCCAGGTGGACGATGCCGAAGTCGTCGTTCTTGAACTCCACGCGGCCGGCCTTGAGCTCCTTGACCGTCTTGCCGATGTCGAAGGTGACGGTTCCGGCCTTCGGGTTGGGCATGAGCCCGCGCGGGCCCAGGACCTTGCCGAGCTTGCTGATGTCCTTCATCACGTCCGGGGAGGCGACGAGGACGTCGAAGTCCATCTTGCCGCCGGCGATCTCTTCGATGAGCTCGTTGGAGCCGGCGAGGTCCGCTCCCGCGGCCTGCGCTTCCTTGACCTTCTCTCCCTTCGTCACGACGGCGACGCGGCGCGACTTGCCCGTGCCGTGAGGCAGGGCGACGGTGCCGCGGATCGTCTGGTCGGACTGCTTGGGGTCGATGCCGAGGCGGATGTGGAGCTCGACGGTCTCGTCGAACTTGGCGGTGGCGCACTTCTTGACGATCTCGGCGGCCTCCGCGAGGGGGTACACCTTGGCCTTCTCGTACGACTTCTCAACGGCTTCCAATCTCTTGCCCATGACTTCCTCCGTGACCTTCAAACGCTCCTCGTGGGAGCTTGGTCTTTGCTGCTTCCCTACTCGATGACGATGCCCATCGAGCGGGCGGTCCCTTCCACCATCTTCGTCGCGGCCTCGAGGTCGCCGTTGGCGTTCAGGTCGGGCATCTTCTTGGCCGCGACCTCCTGGGCCTGCTTGCGGGTGATCTTGCCCACCTTGTTCTTGTTCGGCTCTCCGGAGCCCTTGGCGAGGCCGGCGGCCTTGCGCAGGAGCGAGGAGACGGGGGGCATCTTGGTGATGAAGCTGAAGGAGCGGTCCTCGAACACCGTGATCACCGCCGGGATGGTCATCCCGGCCTCCATCGACTTCGTGCGCTCGTTGAACTGCTTGCAGAAGTCCATGATGTTGACGCCGTGCTGGCCCAACGCCGGGCCGACGGGCGGGGCCGGGTTCGCGGCTCCCGCGGGAATCTGCAGCTTGATCTGCGTCTTTACTTTTTTGGCCATGTGCTATCCTCCGTGACCTGCTGGCGTCCCTTCCCGAGCGGACTCGGTCGGTTGCTTGGCCGCGCAGCCTTTCTGCTTCTGCGCGGCGGGGGAGAAAACGAGCGAAAGGCTGGCGCCCATCGTCTTGAGGGGCTCGCCCAGCGTGTGGGAGACCATGCGCACGCAGCCCAAGGAGCAGCCGGCCTCGCAGGGCTTGTGGTGGTCGTTCATCTTGAGCGACGCGGGCGTGGCCTCGGCCAGCGGGGCGCGATAGTCGCGCTGCTGGGCGCACCACTGGATGTCGCCTTTCGCGGTGATATAAAGGAACTTGAAGCCGGCCAGGCACTTCCAGGGCCGGGAAAAGTCGCCCTTGAGCATCTCCGCCAGGTGCTCGCCGTAGAAGTTCACGCCCTCGAAGACGCCGTACTTCTTCAAAAGCTCGAGGTACTTCTCGCCCTTGATCGCGATCTGCCCGCCCTTGCCGTGCTGGATGGAGAAGCCGAAGGCGAAGGGCAGGCGCTCGAGCTCCGCGCGGAAGCGGTCGTAGTCCTGGTAGGTCTGGTCGCAGAGCACGGTCTGGATCTCGACCTGGAACTTCGCCTCCTCGGCCAGGACCTTGAGCCGGGGCAGGACCGAGCGGAGCGACTTCTGGGACCAGTCCGTGGGCTCGAGGGAGTCGACCGAGACCTGCATGAAGTCGAGGCCGGCCTCGTTCAAGGCGCGGATGCCGGACTTCGTCAGGAGGAAGCCGTTGGTGATGATCGTCGCCAGGTTCGAGCCGCCGCGCTTCGACTTCGTATAGGCCACGAGCTCGGCGATCTGCGGGTGCATCAGCGTCTCGCCGCCCAGGAAGTCGTAGACCAGGACGCCCAGCTCGTCGAGCTTGTCGATCCGGGCCTTCAGGGTCTCGAGCGGGATGATGGGCGCGCCCGGGGTGTACTCGTCGCAGTAGGCGCAGGTGAGGTTGCAGTCGTCGGTGACGACGACCTGGGCGTACATCGGCCGGCTGTCGACGACGCGCTTGGCGCCGGTGAGGACGAAGCGTGCGTCGACGCTCATCTTTAGAGCTTCTCCACCTGCAGGAAGTCGAGCTCGACCGGGGTCGGGCGTCCGAAGATCGTGACCATGGCCTTGAGCTTCGCCTTGGGCTCGTTGACGTCCTCGACGATGCCGATGAAGTGGCGGAACGGTCCCTCGGTGATGCGGACGTTCTCGCCCTTCTCGAACTGGACGGCGGGCTTGGGCTTGCTGCCGGCGGAGGCGTTGGTGAGCTCGAGGATCTGCTGCACCTCGCCCGCGGGGAGCGCCCGGGGCTTGGGCTCGCCCAGGAAGCCGGTGACGCCGTTGATGCTCTTCACGGTCCAATAGGTGTCGTTGTCGACGATCATGTCGAGCAGGAGGTAGCCGGGGAAGAACTTGCGCTTCTTGACCGTCTTCTTGTTCTTCTTCACCTCGACCACGTCCTCGGTGGGAATGAGGACCTGGAAAATCTTCTCGGTCAGCTTCTCGGTCTCGACCTTCTGCAGCAGGTTCGAGCGGACCTTGTCCTCCCAGCCCGACTGAGTGTGCACGATGTACCAGGCTCGCTCCATCTTGGTGGTCTCCCTATCGGCTAACGCGTTGGTCATGTCAGCGGCTCAAAACGGCGCCCATGACGATCGACAGCACGACGTCGACCGCCTTCACGTACGCGGCCATCAGGGCCACGAGAACGACGACGACGGCGGTGGAGCCCCCGGCCTGCTGGCGGGTGAGCCAGCTGGACTTCTTGAGCTCGTTCCAGCATTCCTTCGCGAACTTGATGGGATTCATGTTTTTCTTGCTCCGGCGCTTCCGAAAGTGGCGGGGGTGCTAGGACTTGAACCTAGAGTCCCGGTTTTGGAGACCGGTGGTTTAGCCAATTAACCGACACCCCCAAAGGTCCCGGGGGCCGCGCGAGCGGCCCCCGGGTCTCGGGGCTACTTGGACTCCTTGTGGAGCGTCTGCTTGTCGCACGCCTTGCAGAACTTCTTCACCTCGACCTTGTACTGCTTCTTCTTCGCATGCGCGAAGTGATAGTTCTTGTTCTTGCAGTCCGAGCAGGCAAGAGTGGTGATGACTCGGTCGCCCATCGTCTACTCCGTGATCTCGGTGACGACGCCGGCGCCGACGGTGTGGCCGCCCTCGCGAACCGCGAAGCGCAGGCCCTTCTCCATGGCGATCGGCGTGATCAGCGTCACGTTGAACTCCGTGTTGTCGCCGGGCATGATCATCTCC
>DATLOS010000537.1:0-2815 GCA_035536155.1 Elusimicrobiota bacterium | reverse complement strand
CCGAGGGCCCGTCCTTGTCGATGAGCGGGTGGTTGGACTTGCCCTTCTGCGGCTTGGGGTGGTACTCGAGGTCGTTCTCGTAGGCGTCGTTGAAGCGGCTGCTGGAGACCCGGCCCTTGGGGTGGGCCTTGACCGGGCCGTTCATGTGGGCGTCGGTGAGCTCGCCGATCGCCTGGTGGAAGGCCTGCACCATCTCCTTGGCCGCTCCGGGCGCCGCGCGCCCCTCGACCTCGTTGGCGATGATGTTGCGCCCGTCGGCGATGCGCGCGCCCGCGCCCGCGGCGTTGTTCTCCGCGTTGTAGAGCTCCTCGATCGCGTCCATGTAGCGGGTGGGATGCTTCAGGGCCTCGGCCTCCTCGGCCCGGAGCTTGCCGGACTTGATGGCGTCGTCCTGGATCTTGCGGATCTCCTCGTGGGCGTCGAGGTAGTGCTCCCGCTTGGCCGGGTCCTTGTCCTCCTGCGCCCGCTCCAGGCGCTCCATGACCTTGCGCGTCTCCCGCATCGCGTCCAGGAAGGGCTCGCTCGGGTCGTGGCGCAGGGCGAAGAAGGCTTTCTCCATCGCGATGGCGGCGTTGGCCACCGCGTCCATCTTGGCGTCGACGTTGGCCAGGTTCTTGTCGACGAGCTCCTTGACGGCCGCGAACTTGCGGCTGCCGTCCTGCTCGGCCAGGCGCACGAGCCGCGAGAGCAGCATGGCGGTGGCGCCGTCGATCTGGATGCCGAGGCCGGGGTGGAACTTTTCCTTGTGCAGGAGGATGTCCTTGACCCCGTCGGGCTTGCCCTCCATCTCCTGGATGATGCGCTCGCGCAGCACCTCGCGGACCACCTTGCCCATCTTGATGCCGCCCTCGCCGACGAGCTTGCCGTCGGGGGTCTCCAGCAGTATGCGCAGCATCGCCGGCAGGGAGTTGGCCGACTTGCCCTTGAGCGCGGTGATCTCGCTCATCAGGAAGTCGCCGCGGCGCAGGATCGCCGCCTGCTGCGCCTCGCTGGGCGTGAAGCCCTCGTCCATGAGACGGGAGTCGAGGCGGCCTTCCTGCAGCCACTCCTGCCAGCCCTGGCGTCCCACGTGCTTGCGCGCGCGCCGGTCCGTGGGCACGACCTTCTCCGCCCCCTGGCTCTCCAGGGCGGTCATGTTGATGATGCGGATCTTCTCGGCCGCGGTGCCGTTGCGCGCGATCCAGTCGAAGTACTTCTCGCCCATGCGGTACTGCTGCGCCGAGCGGCCCTGGGCGGGGTGCATGGGCAGGAGCGCCCAGAGCGGCGCCTCCTTCCAGGCCTGCCCGTCCGATAGGGCGTAGCGGGTCCGCATCCCCTCGTCCTGCACGTGGAGGCCGAACGGCCAGCGGACCACGCTCTGCATCCAGCCCGGCATCCACTCGGTCCGCGCGCGGACCGCTTGCTTGGTCTCCTCGCTCACCGGGGCGGTCCGCGCCCAATAGCCGATGTGGGTGCCTAGATAGCCCATGAACTCGGAGAAGTAGTGGAACTTCGCCAGATGGTCCGCCATCACCAGCAGGCCGAGCGGCATGCGCACGTACCACGCGGTGCCCGGCGAGAGCATCGTCTCCATGGCCAGCCGCCGCTCCCAGACCGCCTTCGTGGTGGCGCTGCCCGTGATCTTGGCGAACAAGCCGGCGAGGGTCTTGGACGGCGTGGTCGGCGTGAGCAGGCCCGCCGTATAGGAGCCCAAGCCGTTGCTGGCGAACTTCTGGGCGAACTCGCCGAAGCGGGTGCCGCCGTAGGCGGTGTAGGGGATGTTCACGAAGAGGATGAGCGGATGCCAGGACTGGGTGAGCCACTGCGCCGACCCGATCGCGCCCCGGTGCAAGGCGTCCCAAGCGCTGGTGAACGGGGAGGACTTGCCCTGGAGCTTGGGGATCCAATGCTCGACGAGCACCGTCTGCGCCCCGCCGATGGCCCCGAACAGGAACTCGGAGGCGAGGAGCATTCCCGTCGTGCGCACGAAGCGCGTGAGAGGAGCCTTGACCAGCGTGTAGTACGCGCCCCGCTCCAGCATCTTCGGGCTCAACGCGGCGAGGCGCTCGCCGATGCCGCGGTAGACCTCGCTGCGGAAGAGCCGGAAGGCGTTGCGCGTGCCCGAGGAGGCCGCGTTGATCGCCGACTCGGCCGCGATCGCCCGGCTCAGGAAGACGCGGCTGAGCACCGGCGCCGCGACGGCCATGAAGCCGGCCCACTTGATGGTGTCCGCGACGATCCCGGTCCACTGGTGGGTCTCCATCACCTGGGCGACGATCTGCCGGGCCTTGCGCATCACCGCGTCGAAGCGGTCCGCCATGGTCAGCCGCTCCGCGGCCGCCTCGATCGGGCGCGCCGCGTGCGTGTCGACGGCCGCCGGATCGGCCAGCACCATCTGGACGTAGGCCCGGTTGTGGTTGCCGCTGGTGATCGACACCATCACGTTGTCGAGGTCGGGGCGCCGGCTCGCCATGTACTCGCGGCGGCGCAGGTAGTCCCCTCCCCAGTCGCCGCCCCAGACCCGCGAGGAGACGAAGTTGACCACGTTGGCCGCGGCGAAGGTGAAGGTGGGCGTGTAGCTGATGTTGTCCCAGAAGAAGGCCTTGACGTGGTTGCCGAGCGTGCCCAGGATGGTGCCGTCGTTCAAGTCCGCCAGGGTGCGCCCGTGCTCCATCATGTTGTGGCGCATGGGCAAGACGGCGCCCAGCCCGTTCTGGATGCGGCCGATGGCCACCAGGCCGTCCTGCATCCCCCGCAGCATGGTGCTCGAGGTGCGCAGGTCGGAGTCCCCGGGCTCGCCCTCGATCTTCTTGCGCAGCCTGAACTGCACCTGCAG
>DATLOS010000536.1:0-3851 GCA_035536155.1 Elusimicrobiota bacterium | reverse complement strand
ATGCTCCTCGAGCGCTGGACCGGCTACCTGCTCTCCGAGGCCGAGGAGGACGAGGCCGCGCGGCCGCGCCCGGCCGCCGACGCCTTCGTCGTCGCCTCCTACCCCGGCAAGTACTCGCCGGACTCGTCGCTGGCCGAGCAGGCCGCCGCCGCGATGGAGGAGGGCGGCCGGGGCTCGGGCGAGCGCGCCGAGGCGGCGGAGCATTGGCGCCTCGGCCGCCTGCTCCTCCCGTTGCGCCACCCCGAGCGGGTCGCGCCCGCCAAGGACGCCCAGGCGCTCTCGCGCAAGGCCGAGGGAATCCTCCGCCGCTGGATGAAGGACTTCCGCGCCCCGTCGTCCCGGGCGGAGGCCGGCTTCGAGGCCGCCTCGCTCCTCAACGAGCGCGGCGAGTGGGAGGCCGCCGTGGGGCTCTGCGACGAGGTCTCCGCGGCCGAGCCGAGGACCTTGGGAGCCAAGAAGTGCGCCCGCCTCGCCGCGTCGATCAAGACGCCCACCCTGGGCGCGACCGGCCGGGCGACCCCGCCGCCGGGCCGAAAGGCCCTCACGGTCTCGGCCCGCAACGTGCGCCAGCTCCATCTGCGCCTCTATCCCATGACGCCGGAGCGCCTGCGCGGGCTCAACCGCGCCGTCAACGACTGGACTTGGTCGGGCGCGCTCAACCGGGTAGAGCCGGACGTCCTGCGCCGGCTGCTCGCGTCGCAGACCCCCGCGAAGGAGTGGTCCATCCCGGTCCGCCCCGCCGCCCCGCACGCGCCGACCTCGGTGGACGTCGACCTGCCCGCGGGCACCGCGGCCGGCATCTACGTCGTCGTCGCCTGCGCCGACGCCGCCTTCGAGCCGGGCAGCTCGCTCTTGTCCGGGGCGGCGCTCAACGTCACCGACTTGGTCCTCATCGGCACCACGGGCCTCGAAGGCGACGAGCGGAGCTTTCTCTACGACGAGCAAGGCCCGCGCGAGCGCACGGCCAACGCCTTCCATTTCTATCTCCTCGACGGCGTCACGGGCAAGCCCGCCCCGGGCCTTCCCATCGAGGTCCGCCAAGCCGAGAACTGGCATTGGACCGACGCCCATCTCGAGACCGACGAGACCGGGCGCGCCCAGCTGCCGATCACGGTGCGCCTCGTCCCCAACGTCTACAACAACCATCAGGCCGACCCTCTCGCCGGACGGGACGGACGCTGGGCCTATTGGGCGAGCCCCGCGGGCATGAGCTTCGTCATCCCCGCCCCGGTCGAGCTCTTCGTCGAGACCGATCGTCCGATCTACCGCCCCGGCCAGAAAGTCCGCTACAAGGCCACCGTCGTCCGCCGCACGCCCCGCGGCCTCGAGGCTTACCCCGGCCCGACCGCCGTGAAGGTCTCGGCGCGGGACGCGAACGGCCAGGAGTTCTTCTCCGAGTCGAAGGTCCCGGACGCGAACGGCGGCTTGGACGGGGAGCTCGCGATCCCCGCGGGCCGACTCCTCGGCTCCTATCAGCTCTACGCCCAGCTGCCCTACGCCGGCGGCACCTTCACGGGCAACGGGCGGTTCTCGGTCGAGGAGTACAAGAGGCCCGAGTTCGAGGTCTCCGTGGACGAGGCCGAGGGCGCCTGGCGCTTCGGCCGCGAGGCGACGGTGCGCGGGAGCGTGAAGTACTTCTTCGGCGGCCCGGTCCCGGACGCCGCGGTGACCTACACGGTGCGGCGCCAAGTCTGGCGCCCCTGGTTCTGCTGGTGGTGGAGCTGGCGGCCGGCCGACGAGAGCGCCGCCGAAATCGCGCGCGGGACCCTGCGCGCGGGCAAGGACGGCAAGTTCTCCTTCGCCTTCACGCCCAAGCCCGCCGACGCCTCGGAGCCGGACCCCCTGCCCGCGCGCTTCATCGTGAGCGTGTCGGCCCGCGACGCCGGGGGGCGGACGCTCGCCGCGGAGCGCGCCTTCACCGCCGGCAAGAGCGCCTACCTCTTCCAGCTCAAGCCCTCGGCCGGCTTCGCGGCCGCGGGCGCGCCGTTCTCGGTGACGGCCAAGCTCGTGACCTTGAGCGAGGCGCCCGCCGAGGGGAAGGGCGGCTTCCAGCTCCGCCGCTTGGACCAAGCCCCGCCGCCGCAGCCCGAGGCCCCCGACTGGAGCGGCGGCCTCATGGAGAGCCCCTCCTTGGAGCAGCTCTATCAAAGCGTGCCGGACGGGCCGCTCGAGCGGGAGGGCAAGCTCGCCTACGCCAAGGGTCCGGGCGCGACGATCGACCTCTCCGGCCTCAAGCCCGGGGCCTACCGGCTCATTCTGAAGGCCGACGATCCCTGGGGCGGCAAGGTCGAGCAGGCCATCGTCCTCGTGGCCGCGGACCTCAAGGCCAAATCCCCGCTCAAGCTCCCGTCCTTGTCCCTGCCCGAGAGAACCGAGTACCTCGCCGGCGAGACCGCCCGGATCCTGCTCGGCTCCGCGGACCTGAGCGAGCTCATCCACGTCGAGGTCTGGGGCGGGCGGACCCTCCTCTCCCGCGCGGCGCTTCCCGGCGCGGGGCTGCGCGTGTTCTCCCTGCCGCTCGCCGCCGTCCACAAGGGCGGGATCACGGTGCGCTGGTTCGGGGTCCAGGACTTCAAGCTGCGCAGCGGCTCGGCCGCCATCGCGGTCCCGTGGAGGGACAAGGAGCTCAAGGTCTCGCTCGCCCACGACAAGGCCCTCCTGCCCGGACAGAAGGTCTCGTGGACTTTGCATGCAAAAGATTGGCGCGGCCGGCCCGTCGCCGGGAGCGCGCTGGCGCGCGTCTACGACCGCTCGCTCGAGTACTACGCCAAGGACTCCGGGCCGAGCCCGGCCGCGCTCTACCAGGCGCGGAGCGGTCCCGACCAGGCGCGGGGCTCCCTCCAAGCCTTCTTCGCCACGCAGTGCGAGATCGACAGGGGCTGGATCGCCGCCATGATCCGCCTCTTCCAGGAGGCTATCGGGGAGCCCATGCCGCCCGGCCTGCGCCTCAACCGCGGCCGCGTCTACGGGTTCCAAGGCGGCGTCATGAGCCGGGCGCTCGGGGGCGCCATGGCCGCGGGAGCGCTCGAGGAGGCCGCGCCGGCGCCGATGGCGATGGCCAAGAATGAGGCGATGGATTTCAAGGCCTCCGACAAGCTCTCGGAGCCCGGCGGCGGAGCTCAGCGCGCGGCCGCGGCCCCGCCGCCGGCGGAGCCCAAGGCGCGCTCCGACTTCTCCGAGACCGCCTACTTCGGCCCCCGCCTGCCCGTCGTCGGCGGCGCCGCGCGTCTCGAGTTCGCCATGCCCGAGCAGCTCACCGGCTGGCGGATCGCCGGGACCGTGCTCACCCCGGATATCAAGGTAGGAAGCTTCTCCGAGGAGACGGCGACGCGCAAGGAGCTCATGGTGCGCGTGGAGCTGCCCCGCTTCTTGCGCGAGGGAGACGAGGGGACGATCAAGGCCGTGGTGCACAACGAGAGCGAGGCGCCGCTGTCGGGAAGCCTGACCCTCTCGGCCGAAGAGGAAGAAAAGCCGGCAACGGAGCGCCTGGGGCTGTCCCAGCTCGAGCGCTCGTTCTCGGTGGCCCCGCACGCGCTGGCCGCCTTCTCCTGGAAGCTCAAGGCGCCGCGCGGCACGACGCGCTTCAAGCTCCGCGCCGTCGCCCGCGCGGGGGAGGATGTCGACGCCGAGGAGCGGGACCTGCCCATCCTGCCGTCCCGCCAGCGCCTCATCGAGAGCGTCGTCGCGGCGCTCAACGGCGACTCGAGCAAGGTCCTCGCGCTCAAGTCGCTCGCCGCGGCGGACCCGACGCGCGTCTCCGAGCTGGCCCAGGTCCAGGTGGACCCGCAGCTGGCGCTCACCATCCTCAATTCCCTGCCTTATCTGGTCCGCTACCCGTACGAGTGCGTGGA
>DATLOS010000535.1:0-2446 GCA_035536155.1 Elusimicrobiota bacterium | reverse complement strand
ACAAGAGAAGGGGAAGGGCGAACACGGCGCCCAAGGATAGCAATATCGTGGCGGCTCCCGTCGACGTATGGTAAAATATAACCATGGCAATCTCCGGCAAGCGTCTGGGCGTCTCCGTCGAGCCCGAGGACCCGAACGCGTCCTACCTCATCACCCCCAAGGAGCTCTCCGCGCTTCTAAAAGAGGCCAAGCCTCCCGTCGTCATCGACGTGCGCAGCGAGCGCGAGTTCAAGATGCTCCGCTTGGACGGCGCCAAGCTCGCCACGCGCGAGTTGGTCGAGGAGATCTTCACGAAGTGGGACAAGGAGACGGCGATCGTGGTCTACGACCACAAAGGCCGCATGGGGCTCGACGCCGCGAAGGCCTTGGCTTCCCGGGGATTTTCCAAGGCCAAGGGCCTCAAAGGCGGCATCGACGCCTGGTCCCAAGAGATCGACCCGCTCATTCCGAGGTACTGACATGGCCATCACCGCCCGCCTAGCCGCCAACCTCCTCACCTGCCGCCTGAGCTCGGGCAAAGAGCTCTCGGCCAAGCCCTTCTACTTCCGCTCCGCGAAAGAAGCCGCGGGCTCCGCCCTGCCCGAGGCCCTCTTCGCCGTCGGCGGCATCACCGCCGTGAAGGTCTCCGGCGACACCGTCTCCATCACCCGCGAGACCCCCGAGGACTGGCCCTCCGTCACCCGCCCCGCGGCCAAGGTCCTCGAGGCCCACCTCGCCTCGGGCAAGCCGGCCATCAAGGCGGGCGCCTCTTCCAACATGCCCACCGAGGCTGAGATCCGAGAGAAGGTCTCCGACGTCCTCGAAAAGGAGATCAACCCCGCCGTCGCCGGACACGGCGGCTCCATCGACCTGGTCGACGTTAAGGGCGCCACCGTCGTCTTGCGCATGTCCGGCGGCTGCCAGGGCTGCGCCAGCTCCACCGCCACCTTGAAGCAGGGCGTCGAGCGCGCCCTGCGCGACGCCATCCCCGAGCTCGACGACATCGTCGACTCGACCGACCACTCCGCCGGCGAGAACCCCTACTACAAGGGCTGACCCCATGTGGGTCCTCTCTAACGTCGGGAAGCTCTACGACGGAGCCTCCTGCAAGAAGTCGTCGCTGCGCTCTCGCGTTGACCTCTTTGTCGAGAACGGCCTCGTCAAAGAGCTCAAACCCCACAACCCCAAGCTGAAGCTCGGCCCCGCGCACGCGATCATCGACGCGTCGGGCTACACGGTCACCCCCGGCCTCTTCGACTGCCACAGCCACATCACCGCCCTCGGCCTCAGCGAGAAGGCCATGGACATCATGAACTCGCAGACGGCCCTCCTGTTCATGGAGAAGATCCTGCACAAGACGCTGGTCGACGGCGGCGTTACCACCGCGCGCGACATCGGCGGCGCCACCCACTTCCTAAAGCGCATGGTGGACGAGGGGATGATGATCGGGCCGCGCCTCAAGGTCGCGATCTGCATGCTCTCGACCACCGGCGGCCACGCCGACTTCCGCGGCCCGGACCGCTGCCACAGCGACATCTCCCGGCTCTGGCCTGCGGCGCCGGGCAGGCCGTCCAGCATCGTGGACGGCCCCGACGAGTGCCGAAAGCGCGTGCGCGAGATCGCGGCTTGCGGCGCCGACCTCATCAAGATCTGCGCCAGCCCCGGCGTGGCCTCGCCCTCCGACAAGCTCGAGCACCGGGATTTCTCCAACGAGGAGATCGCCGCCATCACCTCCGAAGCCACGGCCCGCGGCCTGCGCGTCGCGGCCCACGCCCACAGCAAGACCGGCATCCGCATGGCCATCGACAACGGCGTCCACGACATCCAGCACATCTCCTACATGGATAGAGAGCTGGTTGAGCGTGCCTATAAGAAGGGCTGCACCGTCACGCCGACCTCCTGGATCGTCTCCCACCTGCAGACGCGCAAGGAGCTCTCCGCGTTCGTGCAGGAGAAGGTGAAGCAGGTCACCGAGGTCCACGCCAAGGCCGTGGCGCATGCCCGCTCGGGCGGCCTCAAGATCTTGTCCGGCACCGACCCGGTGTTCGCCGACATGCACGGGCGAAACTTCATGGAGCTCGTCTATCTGATGCAGGACGGGCTCACCGCGCTCGAGGCGTGGCATTCGGCGACGGGCCTGGCGGCGGCCGAGATCGGCCAGGCCGACGCGGGCGTCCTCGCCCCGGGCCGCCGCGCCGACCTCTTAGTGTCTCGCGGAGACACGATCTCCGACCCGGCTCTGCTCGGGAAGGGGGGCTTGCTCGAGGTGGTCAAGGACGGCGTGGGCTGCCGCGGATTTTTGAAGGGGATTCCGCAGCGCACTTACCGGAGCGCCGCGGACGCGGTTCTAGCGAAGGACTACTAGAGCCGGCTTACCTTCGCCGCGAAGATGAAATCGCTCTCGGTGAGGCCGCCCACCTTGTGGGTCCAGACCTCGAGCGACACCTTGCCCCAAGCGAGCGCGACG
>DATLOS010000534.1:0-4281 GCA_035536155.1 Elusimicrobiota bacterium | reverse complement strand
GTCATCGGGAATTCGCTATCATGGACGGCGTGAAGCCCGCGTTGAAGGGCCCGCCGCCGGGGTTCAGCCCCTTCGTGCCGCGCGCCGCGCGGACCGAGGACGCCGCGGCCGCCGCCCGCCGCCTCACCCGCGAGGAGCGCCTCTTCAGCCGCGACCTCTCCTGGCTGCAGTTCAACGAGCGGGTTTTGAGCGAGGCGGCCGATCCCACGGTGCCGGCGCTCGAGCGCCTGCGCTTCTGCACCATCGTCTCCTCCAACCTCGACGAGTTCTTCATGGTGCGCGTCGCGGAGGTGGCCGCGATCGCCCGCCGCTACCCGCGCAGCCGCTTCGCCGACGGCCTCACCGCCGCCCAGACGCTCGCCCAGATCCGCGAGCGCGTGCTCCAGCAGAAGGCCCGGCAGGCCGTGGTCCTCGCAGGCGTGATCGAGGCGCTGCGCGCGGACGGCATCCAGATCCTCGCCGACTTCCCGGACGAGAGCCGGGATGCCCAGATCGAGGAGCGGCTTCCCCGCCTTTACATCGCCATGCGCCGCTCCTCCGAGCCGCTTCCGGTCCTGCGCAGCAACCGCATCCACGTCTTCGTGCGCTTTCCCGGCGAGTACGCCGTCCTGAGCATCGAATCCCGCGAGGCGCGGCTCATCGAGCTGCCGGCCACGCCGGGGGCCGCGGGCTACGTCCTGGCCGAGCGTTGGCTCTGCGCGCGGGCCGCCCGGCTGTTTCCCGGGCGCGAGGTGATCGAGGCCTTCCCCTTCAAGATCATCCGCGGCGCGGACCAGCGCTACCGCCCGGACGACGACGACACCCTCGAGGAGCAGATCGTCGAGGCGGTCGAGCGGCGAAAGCGCGCCGCCAAGGCGGTGCGCCTCGAGGTGGACGCGCCGGGCTACTCGGAGGGCGCGTTGTTCCTGGCCACGGCGCTCGGCCTCGACTCGGCCGGCCTCTACCGCTTCGACCTGCCCCTCGACCTGCGCACGATCGCCACGCTCTACCACATGAAGGGGAAAGACCACCTGCGCTACCCGCCCATCGAGCCCTTGGTCCCGCCGATCTTCGGCAAGACGCGCGGGCTCTTCGAGACGGTCCGCCACATGGACGTCCTGCTGCACCACCCCTACGATTCCTTCGACATCGTGGTGCGCTTCCTGGAGGCGGCGGCCGACGACCCGCAGGTGCGCTCGGTCTACCACACCATCTACCGGACCACGCGCGAGTCGCCGATCTTGAGCGCGCTCCAGCGCGCCGCCAAGAAGGGCAAGAAGACGACCGCCTACGTCGAGATCAAGGCCCGCTTCGACGAGCTCAACAACGTGCGCTGGGCCGGCGAGCTGCGCAAGGCCGGGGTCAAGGTGGTGCGGCCGCTGGGCACGCACAAGGTGCACAGCAAGCTCACCCGGGTCGTCCGGCGAGAGGAGGATGGCGACGTCGCCTACCTCCACCTCGGCACGGGGAACTACCACCACGTCACGGCGCGCCAGTACACGGACCTGGGCCTCTTGACCTGCGACACCGAGCTAGGCCGCGAGGTGGACGAGTACTTCTCCGCCCTGCGCAGGGGCCGCAAGCCGTGGGGCTTCCGGGAGCTCATGGTCGCGCCCGGGAACCTCTACGAGGGCATGCTCCGGCTGATCCGGCGGGAGACCGAGATCCAGAAGGCCGGCGGCCGCGGCCGGATCATGGCCAAGATGAACTCGCTGGTCGACCCCGACATCATCGAGGCGCTCTACGAGGCCTCGCGGGCCGGGGTCTCCGTCGAGCTCATGGTGCGCGGCATCTGCTGCCTCATCCCGGGCCTCAAGGGCTTGAGCGAGAACATCCGGGTGACCAGCGTCATCGACCGCTTCCTCGAGCACAGCCGCATCTACTACTTCCACCAGGGCGGCGAGGAGAAGCTCTACCTCTCCAGCGCGGACTGGATGCCGCGCAACTTCTTCACCCGCTACGAGATCGCCTTCCCGGTCAAGGACCCGCACCTGCGCAAGTACATCCGCGACGTGGTCCTCTCGGCGGGACTGGCGGACAACGTCAAGGCCTGGTCCCTCAAGCCGGACGGCTCCTACGTGAAGGTCCAGCCCGGGCCGGAGCCCATGCGCTCCCAGATGCTCTTCGAGTCCTTGGCCCGCAAGGGCTACCAGGACACGGCGCTCGAACATCGGGTGTAGGCTCGCGAGACGGCGCGCGACGTCATGAACTCTCTTGAATTGAAGATTCCGCCGCCGTTGGTCGCGCTCTGCACGATCATCTCGATGTGGGCGACAACCCTGCTCGTTCCTTCGCTAGGAGTCCCCATCGGCCTCCGCCGCGCCGTCGCCATCGCCCTCGCCTGCATCGGCCAAGGCATCAGCATTTCCGGAATCGCCTCCTTTCGCCGCGCAAAGACGACCGTCAATCCCATGAAGGCCGACACCGCGTCATCCTTGGTCACGACCGGCGTCTATCGCTTCACCCGCAACCCCATGTACCTCGGCCTGCTGATCGTGCTCGCGGGCTGGGCCGTGTTCTTGGCGAATCCTTTAGCCGTGCTTTTTCTGCCGGCCTTCGCGCTCTATATTACCCGCTTTCAAATCAAGCCCGAGGAGCGAATCCTCTCGAAGCTATTCGGCTCGGAGTACGCGTCCTACATGAGCCAAGTCCGCCGGTGGATATGAGGCCGGGAGCTCAACGCCGCGGCGCTAGTGCCCTAGGAAGAAGGACGCGCAGCGGTGGTACTTGTCGAGGGGCTCGCGCGGCATGCGGAAGCGCTTGGCCAGGGAGGCGTCGAAGTCGAGGAGCTCGCCCAGGTGCTTGAGCTTCGGCCCTAGCTCCCCGCTCGTCGATTTCACTTCGTTCTCGTACTCGCAGAACGTGGAAAGAGGATGCGGCCCGCGCCGGCCGATGTGGAAGGCGAAGACCCGATCGAGGGAGGGCTCCAAATACGCAGGGCCCATCTCCACCACGAACTTCTCCTTCTGGTATGCGCAGAGGATGTTGCCCGCGGTGATTCGGCGCACCGCCCGCTCGCCGAGGTGCCGCCGCACCGCGCGGGCCATCGCCGGGTCGGCGTGGTCCTCGAGCAGCTCCCGCACCGACGTGTCGGAGAAATGCACGATGTCGTGGTGGCTCTCCTCCATGAGGACGTGCTTGAGCCTCTCCGTGGAGAACTCGGAGCGGAACAGGAGGCCCTTGGAGAGGAAGCCCGGTCCCTTGTACTGCAGGTAGACGCGGCCGCCGTTCTTCTTGTAGCGCAGGCGCATGCTCGCCCCGCGCTTGAAGAGGAGCATGTCCGGCGTGTCCAGGAACTGATCGAAGAACAGCGCCGACTTCTCCAGGGACACGCCTTTGCGCTTGAGGAGGAAGGAGCGCAGCTCGCCCTGCTCCTCCGGCATCACCCGCCGCTTGGACTCGATCTCGACGCATTGCGAGTCCTCGATGCGCAGGCGCGCGCAGATGCGCCGGACGGCGTGGTTCTCGCGTGGCGGCATTATCTACACGGTACAAAAAAACCCGCGCCGCGGGAGCGGCGCGCGAACCCGGCGGCCCGTCACGCCGCTGTCATGCGCCCGGGGTAAGCTGTTTGACAGGCCGCGTGCATTAAAGAAGAATGGCGCGGAGGACGGATGGCCGGCCAGAAGATACTCATCGTCGAGGACGAAAGGAACATCGTCAGGCTGCTCCAGTTCAACCTGGAGGCGGAGGGCTACCGCGTCTGCGCGGCCTACGACGGCGAGGCCGGCCTGGCCGCTCTGAGAAAGGAAAAGCCCGACCTGGTGCTCCTCGACCTGATGCTGCCGAAGGTGGACGGCTACGAGTTCTGCCGCCAGGCGCGCAAGGACTCGAGCGTGCCCATCCTGATGCTCACCGCCCGGAAGGCGGAGGTGGACAAGCTCCTGGGCCTCGAGCTGGGCGCCGACGACTACGTGACCAAGCCCTTCGGGATCCGCGAGGTGCTCTCCCGGGTCAAGGCCATCCTGCGCCGGACCAGCCCGACCGGAGACCCGGGCAAGCTCCTGCGCGCGGGCAAGCTCGAGCTCGACCCGGCGCGCTACGAGGTCCGCGTCGCCGGGAAGCCCGCGACTCTGAGCAGCAAGGAGTTCGAGCTGCTGAAGGTGCTCCTCGAGTCCGACGGGCGCGTGCTGACCCGCGAGGATATCTTGGAGAAGGTGTGGGGCTACGACCGCTCCTTGGAACTCGACACCCGCACGGTGGACCAGCACGTGAAGCGCCTGCGCGAGAAGCTGGGCGCGGAGGCCCAGCGCCTGGTCACGGTGAAGAACGTGGGCTACCGGATCAAGCCCGGCTGATGCT
>DATLOS010000533.1:0-2564 GCA_035536155.1 Elusimicrobiota bacterium | reverse complement strand
G
This sequence comes from Elusimicrobiota bacterium, assembly GCA_035536155.1. Lineage (GTDB taxonomy): Bacteria > Elusimicrobiota > Elusimicrobia > UBA1565 > UBA1565 > DATLOS01. The sequence goes on along the minus strand of DATLOS010000533.1, from coordinate 2,563 downwards.
CGCGCGGCCTTTCTCGCAAGCGCCATGGTCTTGCGGGAGCCGCGCGACACGGGCCGCGCATCGTCGCGCGGGGCCGTCTCGAGCGCTTCGCCGTCGGCATCGACGGAGTCCGCCGCCGCGGCGGCGCGCGGGAGCGCGCCGGGCGCGGCGGCGGCGGGCGCGGCGCGCGCCTCCGCCGGGAGGGCGGCCGCGCTCGGGGGCGCCGCCTCGGGCGCCGCGGGGGATGGAAAGGCCGCGAATACGTGCTCCACGTGGGCCGCGCCGTCCGGCAAAGTCAGGACGGGGGCGGTGTATTCGAGGGAGGGGCTCAAGGTGACGACGGCCGGGGCGTTCACGCCCGAGAGGCGGCGCGCGGTCGTCAGCGGAGCGGCCTCTGCGCGGGCGGCGAGAGGGAGCGCCGCCGCGGCCAATAGGCGGCGGAAAGCCGGCTTGAGGATCATTCCCGCTTAGGGTAGCCGGGACGCGAGCCGCCGCCTGGGGCGATGGTCCCAGCGCGGCGTGGGCATTGCGGGCCCGCGCTATTTGTTATCCTACGCCCCTGCCATGAAAAGTCGCGTCCTCCTCGCCGCCTGCGCGCTTCTTGCGCTCGCCGCCCCGGCCCTGCCCGCCCAAAAGGCCGAGGACGCTGCCTTCGACGAGCTCGACCAGGAGAAGAAAGCCTCCGACGCCGACCCGGGCCGCGACATGTACCGCGACCTCGATCGCCTCTCGAAGGAGATGACGGCCCAATATCAGGAGCTGGCGCGGAACATGGAGGCCCAGCGCGCGGAGCTGCGGGCCAAGGTCCTGCGCCAATGGAGCGACGTGCGCGAGTCGACGAGGAAGGAGTGGGTCGACTACGCCAAGGACGCCGGCTCCCGGAGCGCGGTGGACTTCGAGAAGGGCCAGATCCAGGTCGAGGTCCTCGTCCCGGTCTCCGAGGCCGCGAGCGGCCGGGGGATGTCGGCGGCCTTCTCGGAGCTCGACGCCGCCGCCCAGGGCCGCGTGCGCGCCCTGGCCGAGAAGAAGATCGCCGTCCAGACCCGGAAGATCCTCGCCGAGAAGGAGGGCAAGCAGCCCGAGGTGCTCAAGGATCAGGTCCGCGCCGCCGACGGCAAGGCCGTGACGGCCAAGACCGCGGACGCTTTCGTGAAGAGGGAGCTGGCGCCCAAGATGGTCGTCGACGAGAAGCCCGTCGTGGCCCAGGACGGCACGCCGCGCATCAAGGTCACGGTGGCGATCCCCATGGCCCCCGACCATCTGCGCGTGCGCGCCGAGCGCTACAAGCCGCAAGTCGACGTCCAGGCGAAGAAGTACGGCTTGGACCCCGCCCTGCTCTACGCCGTGATCCACACCGAGTCCTACTTCAACCCCATGGCGCGCTCGCACTCGGGGGCGCTCGGCCTCATGCAGCTCGTGCCGAGCTCGGCCGGCCACGAGGCCTACAAGTACCTCTACAAAGAGGACAAGCTGGTCACGCCCGACTACCTCTACAACCCGGACAACAACATCCTCTTGGGCGCGACGTATCTGCACATGCTCCAGACCCAGAACTTCCCCAAGGTGAAGAACGCGGACAACCAGCGCACGCTCTGCATCGCCGCCTACAACTGCGGCCCGGGCTGCGTGAGGAAGAGCGTCCTATCCCGGGCCGACGCGGACACCCTCAAGAACGAGGACCTCGTCGCCGTCATCCGGAAGTTCGCGCCCAAGGAGACGCAGGACTACGTCCCCGCCGTCCAAGGGCGGATGGCGCTTTACCAGGGGCTCTAAGGCCAGAGCCGGCCGGCCGCCTCGGCCTTGAGGGGGCGGGCTTGCTCGTCGGGAAGCGCGCTGAAGAAGTCGAGGCCCGTGACCCGCTCCAGCTCCCGGACGCTCACGAGGTAGCGCCCCAGGTCCTTGGCGAGCCCCTCGTGGTTGGGGACCAGGAAGGCCAAGGTCTCCAGCGAGCCGTCCGGCGCGCGGCGCGCGATGATCTTCCAGAAGTGGGTGGGGACGGCGACGCGGCTGTTTCCGATCACGGCGAAGCGGATCTCCTTGTCGCCGTCGACGGGCAGGAAGGCGGGGCCGGTCATGACGAAGACGTCGCCGCGCGCCTCGGCCCAGGCCCGCTCGCGGGCCTCGAGCGAGCGCCATAGCCCCACGTTGACCCCGCGGACCTGGGGGGCGATGTTGGAGAGGAGGAAGGACTCCGACATGCGCTTGGGGTCGTGGCGCATCGAGCCCGCCGGCGCCATGTGGCCGCGCTGCTGGCCGCTGCGGCGGTAGTCTTCCAGCTGGGCGCTCTGGTGCGGCTTGAGCTCGGGGTCCGGCCGGAAGTCGTCGCCGCGGACGGCGTCCCCGGCCAGGCCCTCGTGGGAGACGCGGTAGCCCACCCAGCGCGGGACCTTGAGCCAGGAGTCGTAGGAGAGGGCGTAGCCGTCGCGCACGTGGAGCTCGCCGGTCCCGGGCAGGCCGAAGGGCAGATGCTCGGCCAAGCGCGGGTCCGGGGCGAGCTGGACGTAGGCGACCGTCGGCGTCGCGGCCGACGGGGGCGGCAGCAGGACCGAAGGGGCGAGGAGCGTGAGGGCCAGCGCGGCGGAAG
>DATLOS010000532.1:0-2112 GCA_035536155.1 Elusimicrobiota bacterium | reverse complement strand
CCCCCGCGACGCGGTGCGCCGCATGCCGACCGAGACCGCGCGCTACGTCCAGGTGGCGCAGCGCATCGCGCAGGCCCGCGCTCCCGCGGAGGGCGCGCGCGGCGTCGTCGACAAGTGGACCGTCCGGCTCTTCCCCAACGCGCCGCACTCGCGCGCCCTGCGCAAGCAGGAGGCCGCGCTCCAGGACCTCACCCGCGAGTTCGAGCGGGTCGCGGCGGTGCGCTGAGCCCTACTTCGCGGAGGGCCGCGGCCAGACGGGGCCCGGGAGCCCTTCGGGCTCGGGCCGCGTGGCGCGCAAGTACTCGCCGATCTTTCGGCCGGCCTCCTCGCCGTCGTAGCTGAAGTCGCTCAGCGAGTCGCGTCGCACCAGATAGTAGAAGAAGGCGGCCATGGGGACGACGACGGCGAGAATGACCGGCGCCAGGAACCAAAGCGATATCGCCTTCAGGAGGCCTATGAAAGGCAGCACTCCGAACATCGCCGTGATAGACCCGATCATCCATTGGAGGGTCCGCCGGTGGAGGCGCTGGGAGAGCAGCCTCTTGCTCTCGCGCAGCTTCTCCCAGGAGGGATAGCCTTCCTTCGGTTTGCCCCGCGCCAGCCAGTCGGCGATGCGCCACTTCATGTTGAAGGACGGCACTGTGTAGAGGAAAGAATCGTAGAGCTTCATCATGTTCCGGATCGCGCGCGCGCTGGGCAGGCGCCCAGTGGCCTCATAGGCCTTGAACTCGGCGAGGTCCCGGGCCAGCTCGGGCGAGGGAGGCGCCTGGACCTTGGCCTCGAGGTCCCTCTCCGCCGCCTCCACCTTCCGGATGAGCTCATTTTGCTTGGCGGCGCCGCCCTCGCCGTCCAGCGCCCGTTGGATCCAGTACTTCCTCAGGACGCCGCCGAGCTGGTAGACGGGCCCGAGCGACCAGGGACCCGGAGCGGTGAATTGGAGCTCGCGCAGGCGCATGTCCACGGCCGCCTCGAGGGTCGGGAAGGCGTCGGGCGAGTGGTCGCGCAGGACCCAGCCGTCCGCGTCCTTCGCGACGATGTCGTCGAAGACGAAGGCGCCGGCCGAGATCTTCCCGGGGAGCTCCTTTTCGAAAGCCTCGACCCGCTCCTGATGCTCCTTCTTCAGGCGGGCGATCTCCTGCCGGAGCCCGTTCAGGCGCGCCCGAAGCTCGGGCCGCAGGTAGATGCGGTCCAACCAGAGGCGGTTCGCATCGCTGGAGAGCTTCTCCGCCTTGGAATAGGTGAGCCCGCTCTCGGGCGCCCGGGAGAGGAGCTCCTCCGCTTCCTTGTCGGCCGCGGCCTCGGCGCGCGCGGCGGCGGCGCTCAGCAGGGCCGCCTTCTCCGCCGCCCCCTCGGGCCGGGCGAACGTCTCGGGGTCGGCGCCGACGGCCTGGAGCTCCACCGCCAGCCGCTGCAAGAGTATCCGTTCGTCGGCATCGAAGCCCGCGATCCGCGGGGTCAGGTCCGGCTCCAGCCGTGCCAGGTAATCCAGGGACGTCGAACCGAATCCCGCGGCGGGCTGATTCTGGGTGAAGAAGTCGCCCAGCGCCCCCGCCCAGGCGGAGCGCACGCTGCCGGTCGGGCGGGCGCTCTCGCCGATGGAGCCGCCGGAAACTCCCCCTCCGGCGCGGGCGGCGACGGTCAAGAGCATGAGGACGGCGACGACCGGGAGCGAGGGTTTCTTCATGACGGACATTGTACGCGCGCTCCCGTCGGCGCGCGTAAGCACTATGGGGAGCGGCGGGGATGAAAAGAGGCCCAGGCGTCTTTGGGCCAACTGGGTGCCAGACTTTAGCTCTTGGAGCCCCAGGGGCTCTGGCGCAGGTTCACCTGGCAGGAGTCCGAGAAGAACGGGAGCAGGCCCTTGATCTTGGGCACCACCGAATCGGCGACGCGCTCGCCGGCGTCGATGAGCTCCTTGGCGCGGTGCAGCTCGGTCCAGGAGAAGCCGGAAAGATCCGGATGGATCGCGACGTGGGCCAGGGCGTTGCGGGACTTGGCGATCTCGTACTCCATCGTGTAGATCATCTGGAAGAACACCTGCGCCAGGTGGGGCGCCTGCAGCGCCTCATGCAGGCCCAGGCTGGGCAGGCCCGGCATCTCGGGCAGGCCCGC
>DATLOS010000531.1:0-3094 GCA_035536155.1 Elusimicrobiota bacterium | reverse complement strand
CGCCAGGAGAGGCCAGGCGGGGAAGAGATAGCGCACCGCGTAGTAGTGGCCCGATGACGAGCTCAGGAGCAGGAAGCCGAGCATCGAGAGGAAGGGCGCCAGCATCGGCGACCGGGCGCGGCGGAGCGCGAAGAGTCCGATGCCGATGCAGAGGAAGACGCACGCGCCCCATTCGTTCCAGAGCGCGCGGACGTAGAACAGGCGGTCGGTGGGAATGTGCTTTAGCGCTTGAGCGAACAGGCGGGCGCCCACGGGCAGCGACTCCGCCCCGCCCAGCGCTTGCTTGCGGAAGGAGAAGAAGAACCCTTGGGCGAAGGCGGGGAAGTCGAGGAGCGCGAAAGGTTCCGCGAGGAGAAAAAAAGCCAATGCTAGGAGCAGGGGCGCCCATAGCTCGGGGCTCGCGGCGGCGCGGACCGCGTCGGATGCCCACCGGACCCGCCGGTAGGCGGCGACCGCCAACGTTCCCCCCGCGAGGAGGACGAGCGCGAGCGCTTCGCGGATGCGGTCAAACGTGCGGACGTACACCGCGTCCAGGCTGCCGCTGTTGGTCCAGGTCGCGACGTGGTTCAGCACCTCGGCGCGAAAGGCTTGCAGGCCCAGGGAGATCGCCGCCCCCGCCGCCAGGACCGCGCCGAAGGCTCGCAGCCTCGGGGCGCTCAAGCCGCCTTTCGCCGCCAAGGCCCGCGCGACGGCGGCGACGGCGATCGGCAGCAGGAGCGCGACGGCGTTGTATTTCGTCGCGACGGCGAGGCCGGCGCAGGAAGCGGCGAGCATCCAGGCGCGGCGATCGCGGGTTCGCCAGAGAACCAGGCCGATCAGCGACAACGCCGACCACGCGCCGAGCTGCGATTCGACGACCCCGTAATGCGACGTCTCCACGGCTAGGGGCGAAACCGCGAAAAGAGCCGCGCCCAGCAGGCCGGCGCGGCCGCCGGAAAGCAGCCGGCCCAGCGCATAGACGAGGACGATCGTGAGCAGGCTCAATCCCACCGAGAGCAGGCGGGCCGCCATGCAGAGCCGCGGGAGCGGGGCGGCGCCTCCGGGAATCAGGGCATGGGCGTGCGCGTAGGCGGACAGCGCCGCCTTTAATAGGTAATAGTGAAGCGATCCCCAGACGAAGATGTGAGGGTTGAGATCGTGGCGATTGATGGACAATGCGCGCGAGATGATCTGGGCCTCGTCGCGAAAGAGGATGAGGGGCAAACCGTGGCTCAGCCCGGCCAGCCGCAGCGAGAGGCCGACCAGGAGGATCAGCGCCAACGGCAAAGCATCCCGCCTCATGTCCCTTCCCGGGCCGCCGGGCGCCCCCTCAGCAGCGCCCCCAGCCCGATCAGATACCCGAAACCGTAGGAGAAATGCAAAACGGGAAAGACGAGCGAGCACAGGCCCCTGGAGGGCGAGCGCTCGCGCACCGCGATCTGGATCGTAAAGGCGAGATCGAGCGCGGCATAGGCGCTCGCGATCAGCGCGAACAGCGCGCGCGCGGCGGCGCTCCAGGGCGCCGCGAACCCGGCGCCCAGCAGGCCGAGGAGGAAGGCGGCGGGCGCCAACTGCCGGACGGTCGCGACTCGGCCCGCTTTGCGGGCCGCAAGCGGCTTGTAATAGCCGTACCCATAGCACATGAGCCAGAGCTTCGCGAGGGTGTCGCGGGCGTAGTAGCTCAGGGAGATCCCGGGGACGAGGAGGATCTTGCCCCCTCGGCGCAGCAGGCGGTGGTTGAGCTCATCGTCCTGGTCGCGGACCAGCTCCTCGTCGAAGAGTCCGATGCGCTCGAGGGTCGAGCGGCGGTAGCAGCCGAACGGAACGGTGTCCACCCATTCCGGCTCGCGGTTGCCCAGCCGGTAGCGGGCGTTGCCGACCCCGAACGGATGGGCCAGGCCGGCCGCGATCGCGCCGGCCATGGCGGTGTCGGCCCCCGGCAGGGTCACCCAGGAGCAGCCGACGTTGTCGGCCCCGCTCTTCTCGAGCCACTCCACCAGGGTCGAGATGTAGTTCGGCGGGCATTGGGCATGCGCATCCATGCGCAGGATGACGTCTCCGCGCGCCTCGCGGATGGCGATGTTCAGCGCGGTCGGCGCGATCTTCTTGGGATTGTCCAGCAGGCGAAGGAAGGGGTGGCGAGCGGCGAAGGTCCGCACGATGTCGCGGGTGGAGTCCTCGCTCATGCCATCGGCGACCAGGATCTCCATGAGCTCCTTCGGGTAGTCGTTGGCGAGGAGCGAGTCGAGGCACGCGGCGATGCGGCGGGCCTCGTTGCGGCAGGGGACGACCACGCTGACGAAAGGCGTCACCGGGCCGTTTCCCGCGGCGCCGAGACCGCCTCGACGAGCATCCCCCACTTCCAGGCGACCCCGGTGGCGAAGAAGACCGGCAGCAGCAGGAGGCGGTCGCTCCAGCGCGGGAGCGCTCGGGCCGTCAAGAACGGCTGGTAGAAGAGGGAAGCCGCGAAATTGACGGCCTTCAAGAGGTCGCGCGGCCTTCCGATGGCGTGGGGGTAGACGCAGTACATGTCGGGCCATTTGCGGCGGACCCAGTAGTACGCCCGGCCGTACATGTAGTGCTGGCGGAGGTGGCCGCGCAGGCTGGGACGATGGTGGTGCAGAACCTTGATGGAGGGATCGAACAGGATCTTTCGGCCCAGGAGCAGGACGCGCCAGTTGAAGTCCACGTCCTCTCCCCGAAGCAGGGTCTCGTCCTGCGGGCCCACCTTATCGAGCACCTCGCGCTTGTAGGAGATGTTCACGCCGGGCAAGGTCCGGACGTAGCGGACGTCGGGCCAGGTCGGGAACGTCACCTGATCCGCGGCGCGGGAGAGCCAGAAGCCCGCGTCCGCGCCGATCACCTGTCCGCCCGCGGCGCCCGCGCCCGGGTGCTCCTTGTGGGCGGCCTTCATCCGCGCGACCCAGTCCGGAAAGACCTCCCCGTCGTCGTCGGTCATGGCCACGATGTCGCCCGTGCAGTGGGGAAGGCCCACGTTGCGGCTCGTGGCGAGGTTCTTGTTCACGGTGTTCACCAGGCGGAGCTCGATGCCCGCCCGGCCCATGAAGGAGCGCACGACCGCGTCCGCGTCCGGGCCGCCGCCGTTGACGACGAC
>DATLOS010000530.1:0-8508 GCA_035536155.1 Elusimicrobiota bacterium | reverse complement strand
CGCTCGGCCTCTACGGCTCCGCCGCCGCCGTGCGTTCCCTGACGGCCGCCGCGGCGGCCGAGGCCGACGCCGCCACGAAGCCGATCATGGCTTTCGCTCTCGACCAGCTCAAGGCCCGCCACGCGGTCCGGGAGCCGGTCCACGCGCCGCCCCCCACGAAGAAGACCACGACCAAGAAGAGGACTCCATGATCCGAGCCGTCCTGATCGCGCTGCTCGCCGCTTCCGCCGCCCGGGCCCAAGAGCCCAGATCCTCGTCCAAGGCGTACACGTCGGCGCCGGCGTCGGCGGCGAAGACCAGCCTGCTGCCCCCGGACACCGACCTGATCGACGAGCCCACGGCCGGAGTCCTCGATCACGGCGGGTTCTCGAGCCGCACCCGCTTCTTCAACCAGGGCGGCGTGGCGGAATGGCTCAGCTTCGGGGTCTACCCCCGGTTGAACATCGGCGGGTCGCTCAACATCGACCAGCTGCTCGGCACCGGCACGCCGATAAAGGTGGCGTCGCCGGAGCTGCAGGCCAAGTTCCGCTTCTACGACGGCGACCGCATCATCCCCGCCTTCGCCGTGGGCTTCGACCACCAGGGCTGGCTCTACAACCGGCCCGAGCAGCGCTACAACCAGCGCCAGCGCGGCCTCTACTTCGTCGGCTCCCAGGAGATCGGCGTCCCCGGCCTCCAGGCCCACGCGGGCATGAACATCTCCGACTTCAACTCCAGCAAAGTCTTCGGCTTCTTCGGCCTGAGCCAGAACATCTCGGACAAGGTCCTGCTCATGGCGGAGTGGGACAACGTGCGCACCTACAGCGACAGCCGGCTCAACATGGCCCTGCGCACCTACGTCAGCCCCAACCTCGCGCTGGACTTCGGCGGCCGCGGCGTGGGACAGGGCGGGCACTTCACCAACGGCGTCTCGCGCGGAGCGGAGCGCTTCGTGCAGATCAAATACATCGGCAGCTTCTGATCGAGGCTTTCGACCCAAACACAGGAGGCATCAATATGGCGAACAAGCGCATCGCGCTCCTCACCGGAGGCGGGGACTGCCCCGGCCTCAACCCCGCGATCCGCGGGGCGGTGCTCAAGGCCACGCAGCTCGGCTACGAGTGCGTCGGCCTCCTGGACGGCTGGAAAGGCGCGATCGAGGGCAACCACAAGCCCCTGACCGCCGCCTGCGTCGCGGAGATCGTGGGCAAGGGCGGGACGGTGCTCGGCACCTCCCGCACCAACCCCTACAAGAAAGAGGGCGGCGTGCCGAAGGTGCTGGAGACCTTCAAGAAGCTCCAGCTCGACGCCTTGATCGCGATGGGCGGCGAGGACACGCTGGGCGTGGCCTCGAAGCTCTACGCCGAGCACAAGGTCCCGGTCGTGGGCGTGCCCAAGACGATGGACAACGACCTCTCCGCCACCGACTACACCTTCGGCTTCGACACCTCGGCGACGATCGCCGTGGACGCGGCCGAGCGCCTGCGCGACACCGGCCGCAGCCACAAGCGCATCATGCTCCTCGAGGTGATGGGCCGGCACGCGGGCTGGGTGGCCTTGTTCACCGGCATCGCCGCCGGCGCGGACTACGTCTGCCTGCCCGAGCGGCCGGTCGACGTGAAGGACATGGTCGCCAAGCTCAAGGCCGCGCACGCGGCCAAGGGCACGGCCCTGGTCGTGGCCTCCGAGGCCATCGACCTGCCCGGCGACTCCAAGGACAAGCCCCTGGACGAGTTCGGCCACGAGATCCTCAAGGCGCGCGGCGTCGCCGAGCGCCTCACCGCGGTGATCGAGAAGGAGACGGGCATCGAGACCCGCTCCGCCGTGATCGGCCACATCCAGCGCGGCGGCCCGCCCACCCTGTTCGACCGCATCCTCGGCACCCGGGTCGGGACCAAGGCCGCGGAGCTCGTCCACGAGGGCAAGTTCGGCAACATGGTCGCCTTGAAGGGCGACGCCGTCGTGCCGGTCTCCCTCAAGGAGGCCACGGCGAAGCTCAAGACCGTGACCCCGGCCTGGCTCGAGCTCCTCGACGCCATGACCGCGCTGCCCAAGGGCGCCGCCGCCGGCGCCCGGGCGAAGGCCAAGGCCGCGGCATGAGCGACGCGGACAAGGCCGCCCCGGCGGAGGCGCCGAAGTTCCAGCGCCGCACCGTCCTCATCAAGCGCGCGATCCAGCTCAAGTTCGCTGCGATCGTCTTCGCCGGGGTGGTCTTCACCGCGCTCCTGGTCGGCGCCGACGCCTACTACACCGTCGTCCGCATCATCCAGGAGGAGAACCCCGCGCTCCTGCCGATCATCGACCAGGTCGCGCGGGTGGACGCGGCGAAGATGGCGCTGTTCTTGATCATCATGTTCATGGTCTGCCTCTTCGTCTCGCACCGCTTCGCGGGGCCGATCTACCGCTTCGAGCGCTCCGCCCAGGTGGTGGCCACGGGCGACCTCACGCACCGGGTCTCCCTGCGCACCGGCGACGACCTGGTCGAGCTGCAGGACGAGATGAACTCCATGATCTCGGCCCTGCAGCGGCTGGTCCAGAAGGACCGCACGCTGGCGGAGCGCCTGGCGGGCCAGGTCGACGCGATGCTCAAGCGCCTCCCGGAGTCCGCCGACGCCCGCTCCCTGGAGCGCCTGGGCGAGGACCTGCGCTCGCTCAAGGCCGAGCTGGGGCACGTCACCCGGGGCTTCAAGGCGTGATCCTCCGAGCCCTCGCGCTCCTGGCGCTGGCCGCGCCGGCGGCGCGGGCGGCTTCGCCCTCGCCTTCGCTCTTGGCCGAGGTTTACACCATCGAGGACGCGCTGCGCCTCGGCCAGCGCAACGACGCCGAGCTGCAGACCGCGGAGCAGGACATCACCATCGCGCATCAGCGCGCGCGCGAGGCGAGCTTCCTCTTCTATCCGGAGGTCGGCCTGCAGGCCACCGGGACCCGCTACGACGCGCGCTACCCTTTCGCCCTGCGCCCCGGCTTCGCCTCGCTGCTCCTCTTCCCCTCCGAGCACGACAACTTCCTCTCCGGCCAAGCGTACATGAACCTCTCGCTCTACGAGGGCGGCCGGCACATCAACACCCTGCGCCTCGCGCAGACCGCCCTCAAGCAGGCCGAGAGCAAGTACGAGGCCGTGAAGCTCGACATCGACTACAACATCAAGCGCGCCTTCTACCGCTTCATGCTCGCCCAGCAGATCCTCTCGTCTCTCGACGGGGCGGGCCCGGCGTTCGAGGCGCTCGAGACCGCCCGCGGCGGCCCGGTGGAGCGCATCGAGGCCCAGAGCGTCTTCGCCGAGTTCCGCGCCGAGCTCTCCACGGCCCGCCGGGACCTGGAACTCTCCCGGCTCGACTTCCTCAAGGCGCTCAACCGGGAGCTGGACGTTCCGGCGACGGTCCAGGGCGTCCTGGAGACCCGCCCGGCCTTGGTCGACATCAAGCAGGCGCTGGTGTGGGCCACGGAGCTCCGGCCCGAGCTCCAGTCGCAGACCTACAAGGCCCAGATGGACGCGATCTCGGTCAACCTGGCGCTCGGCCGGCGCAACCCGACCGTGCTGCTCGGCCTGGACTACGGCGTCAACGGCTACGACTTCCCCCTGCGCCAGAACAACTGGGACGCCACCGTCGGCGTGAAGCTGCCCTTCAACTTCGACTACTGGACGCAGCACACCCAGAAGGTCGCGGAGCAGCGCCAAGGCGAGATCGCGCGCGCCGAGCTCAACGACCGCGTCCAGCTCGAGGTGCGCAAGGCGCACCAGGAGCTCCTGCACTGGCAGCAGGAGTACCCGCTGCGCGAGAGCGAGTTCCGCAGCATGCGCCTGGCCCTCTCCACGCTCCCCCGGGACGCGCGCGGCACCGCCCCGCTCCAGGCGCGCCTGCACGTCCTGCGCGCCGAGCGAGGCTACCTCGAGGCCGTCACCGAGCACATCCTGGCCCGCGCCCGGCTGGAGCGCGCGATCGGCCGGACGCTCCCCTGATATGGCTTGGCGGTCGCTGGCCGCGGCCCTTCTCCTAGGCCTGGCGCGGCCGGGCGCGGCGGCGCCGGACGCGCGCGAGGACGCCTTCCTGCGCGCCCACCTCTGGGGCCAGGTGCGCGCCCTGCCCAAGGGCCGCCGCCCGGTCGTGGGCCTGGTCCTCTCCGCCGGCGCGGTGCGCGGCATGGCCCACATCGGCGTCCTGCAGGTCCTCGAGAACGCCGATTTCCCCGTCGACGTGGTCGCCGGCACCTCGATGGGCGCCGTCGTGGGCTCGCTCTACGCTTCGGGTATCGGGATGGACGCCCTGCGCGAGATCCCGCGGGACCTGCGCCTCTCCTCCGGCAGCAACTACAGCCGGGTGCGCCTCCTCGGCCTCCTGCTCAGCGAGTCCCTCCTATCGACGGAGAACCTCGAGGACGTCCTCAAGGAGAAGATCGGCGATCTGCGCTTCGACCAGATCGGCAAGCCCTTCGCCTGCGTGGCGATGGACATCCGCACCGGCGAGCGGATCATCTTCCGCGAGGGGCCCCTGGCGCCGGCGGTCCGCTCCAGCATGAACCTGCCCGGCATCTTCAAGCCGGTCCTCTACCGCCACCGCTACCTCGTCGACGGCGGCGTCGTGGACTACGTCCCGGTGGACGCGGCGCGTCTCTTGGGCGCCGACTGGGTGATCGCCAGCGTCACCGAGGGAGACTTCTCCAGGGCCTTGCCCGGCAGCGTCCTCTCCACGCTGCAGCAGGTGATCGACATCCGCGGCGCCATCCTCTCCCGCCAGCAGCGCAACGAGGCGGACATGGTGATCGAGCCGGCCGTGGGCGAGCTCGAGTACTACGACGTCGAGCGCGCGAAGGAGGCGATGACCGCCGGCATCGTCGCCGCCCGCGCCGGCCTCGACGAGGCGAAGGACCGCCTGATCCTCAAGGCCCTTCCCCAGATCCTCGCCTCCTGGCCCGCCCGATGAGAGCCCTTTTTCTCGCCGCCGTGCTCTCGCTTCCGGCCGCCGCCCAGCCCCCGCTGCGCCCCGAGCCGTTGACTCCGGTCGAGGACGCTTTCGCCGCGGGGCGCTTCGCCGACGTGGTGCGCGCGCTCCAGGACGGGGGCGTCAGCCGCCTCCCCCGCCGCAGCCGCGCCCGCGCCTACGACCTCCTCGGGAGCAGCCACGAGCGCCTGGGCCAGACCGAGATGGCGCTGCGCGTCTACCAGCTCGCCCAGGGCCTCTACCCGAAGGACATCAACATCCTCTCCGGCCTCGCCGGCATCCTCCATCGCAACGGCCTCGACCAGCGGGCGCAGGCGCATTACGAGCGCATCCTCGCGATCCACCCCAACAACTCCGCGGCCAACCGCGGCCTGGCCGAGATCCGCCGGAGCCAGGGGCTCCTCGACGAGTCCGCCGCCCACTTCGAGCGCGCGCTGGACGAGACGAAAAACGACGCCGGCCTCTGGCGAGACTACGGCGAGACGCTGGCCGAGGAGAAGCTCCTGGACAAGGCGGCCGACGCCTTCCGCCGCTCCCTCGCCATCGCGCGCGGCCCCGACGCCCTGCTCGACCTGGCTCTCCTCGAGCGCCGGCGCGGCGACCGCGCGGAGGCTTCCCGCCTCCTGGACGAGGCGGAGCGGTCCCAGCCCGAGCCCGCTCTCGCGGGCCTGCGCGCCCTATGGCTCCTCGAGGACGGCCAGACGGCGCGCGCCTCGGCCGCCGCCGAGGCGGCGCTCCGGGCCGACGCCCTCGACCCGCTGGCGCGCTGGGTGCGCGCCAGCGTCGCGATCCGCTCCGGGAACCTCCCCGCCGCGCGGGCCGATTTGGAGGCCGCAGCCGCCCAGCAGGAGCAGCCCTTCATCGCGCAGATATCCGCCGCGATGCTCGAGCAGATCGCGCAGGGGAGCCGCCGATGACGCGCTTCTGGAAACTCTCGGGCGCGGGCAACGACTTCGTCCTCCTCGAAGGCGATCCCGCGGCCAAGGGCTGGCCCGCGCTGGCCCGCCGCCTCTGCGGCCGGCGCGACGGGATCGGCTCGGACGGCCTCCTGATCCTCTCCCGCCGCGGCCGCTCGGGCCTGCCGGAGCTGCGCCACTTCAACGGCGACGGCAGCGCCGCCTTCTGCGGCAACGGCACGCGCTGCGCGGCCTGGTGGCTCTCCAAGCGCGCCGGCAAGAGAGGCCGCTTCGCCATGCTCTCCAACGGCGCGCGCGTCGAGGCCGTCCCCACCGCGCGCGGCGCCCGCGTGAGCATGCCCGCGCCCAAGGGCCTGCGGCTGGGGCTGTCCCTGAGCGCGCTCGGCCGGCGCGTGATCGCGGACGCGATAGACACCGGGGTTCCGCACGCCGTCGTGCGCGTGCGCGGCCTGGAGCGCTTCCCCGTCGTGGAGCTGGGCCGCGCCCTGCGCCGGCACCCCGCCTTCGCCCCGGCGGGGGCCAACGTCAACTTCGTGGAGGGGCGGCGCGTGCGCACCTACGAGCGCGGGGTGGAGGACGAGACCTCGGCCTGCGGCACCGGCGTCACCGCGTCCGCGCTGACGCTGGCCGCGCGCGAGAGCCTCCGCTCCCCGATCGCCCTCGAGGCCCGCGGCGGCCGGCTTTCCGTGTCCTTCCGCCGCTCGGGCGAAGGCGGCTTTTCCGACGTCTGGCTCGAGGGCCCGGCGCGGGAGACGTTCTCCGGCGAGGTGGATCTATGAAGCTCGAAGGCTCCTTCACCGCTCTGATCACGCCGTTCTCCAGGGGCCGCATGGACGAGGCCGCCTACCGGCGCCTGGCCAAGCGCCAGCTCGCGGCCGGAACGGCGGGCCTGGTGCCCTGCGGCTCCACGGGAGAGGCCGCGACCCTGACCTCCTTCGAGAAGCGGCGCTCGGTGGAGATCTGCGCCGAGGTCGCCGGCCGCCGCGCCCCCGTGATCGCGGGGATCGGCACCAGCTCGACCTGGAAGACCGTCGAGGAGGCCCGCGCCGCCGTGGAGTGGGGCGCCGACGCCCTCCTCGTCCTGGCCCCCTACTACAACAAGCCGACGCAGGAGGGGCTCTACCGCCACTACTGCGCGGTCGCGAACGCCGTGACCGCCCCGGTCGTCGTCTACAACATCCCGGGGCGCACGGCCGTGAACGTCCTCCCCGCGACCTTGGCCCGCATCGCCAAGTCCTGCCCCAACGTCGTCGGCGTCAAGGAGGCCTCCAACTCCCTCGACCAGGCCAGCGAGGTGCTCTCCGTCTGCCCCAAGGGCTTCGCGCTCCTATCCGGCGACGACTCGCTCACGGTCCCGATGATGTCGCTGGGCGCGAAGGGCGTGATCAGCGTGGTCTCGAACCTCCTGCCCAAGGAGAGCGCCCGCATGTGCGCCGCCGCCCTGAAGGGCGACTTCCAGGCGGCCGGCGCCCTGCACCTCGAGCTCTTCGGGTTGATCAAGGCCCTCTTCATCGAGACCAACCCCATCCCGGTGAAAGCCGCGGCCAAGCTGCTCAAGCTCTGCTCGGACGAGGTGCGCCTGCCGCTGGTGCCGGCCTCCGCCGAGACGCGGCGCCGGCTCAAGGCCGAGCTGGCCCGGCTCTAGGCCGCTTCAGCGGGCGACGAAGACGGTCGCCTGATTCAGGCGGGGGTGCTCTTTCGGCTCCCGCGGCGGCCGCCTCAGCTCGAAGCGGCTCCTGAGCGCCTGCAGGAACTCGCGAAACCGCGGCGTGGGAAAGACCTCGGCGACGAAGGCGCCGCTCGAGGCCGCGAGGCGATCGAGCAGCAAGGCGAGAGCGGCGTCGTCGGGAACGGGCGCGCCGGTGAGGAGCATGCCGACCAGGCGGTCCGCGGGGATGCCCGCGAGGAGCTCCTCCACCAGCTCGGGCTGGCTGTAGTCCAGCGGGTGAAGATAGAAGCGGCGGGGCGGCGCCCGCGGCGAGCCGGACTCGGCCTCCAGGACGAGGGGCTTGCGAAAGTCCCCGCTCTCCACCCAGCCTCGCCAAAAATCCTCCCCGAAATCGTGGCGGGAGAAATCCTGGGGCGGGCGCTCGATGGGCAGGCCGCGGGCCTGGGCGACGAACCCCGGCTCGACCAAGCGCACGCGCCCTCCCGCGGCCAAGTGCTGGACGCGGCGGATGAACTCGAAGAT
Organism: Elusimicrobiota bacterium; assembly: GCA_035536155.1. GTDB lineage: Bacteria > Elusimicrobiota > Elusimicrobia > UBA1565 > UBA1565 > DATLOS01. The sequence goes on along the minus strand of DATLOS010000530.1, from coordinate 481 downwards.
CACCTCGCCCGGCCCGGCGCCCCAGCCCCTCAGGATGTCCACGTAGTGGAAATGCCCGGCCAAGGGAAAGTCCCGGACCGGACGGAAGGCGTCGGGGCCGGAGCCCAGGGATATCACGTGCCCGTCCCGGGTGCCGGCCGGATCGAGATAGGGGGCCTCCCAGCCGTGCAGCCTGGAGAAGCCGTTCTCCGTCCGGGCATAGCGGTCGCCGGCGGCGGTTATGAGGCCGCGGGCCCAGGCGACGGCATCGGGCGAGCGCGCCTCCATCCACGCGGCGGTCGGCGGGTCCGTCGCCTCGAGGGCGACCCGCAGGTCGAAGAGCTTGGAGAGGTCCGCCGCGGGATCGGCCGCGGGCGCGCTCAGGCGGGGGGCGGCGTCCTCGAGCAGCGCGAGGACCGACTCGGTCTCGGCGTCTCCCTTGGCCGGCGGCGCGGGCGCCGCCGCCTTCTCCGGAGCGGCCGGGACGGCCTGAGCCGGCTCC
>DATLOS010000529.1:0-2208 GCA_035536155.1 Elusimicrobiota bacterium | reverse complement strand
CGATCGTGTCCTCCGTGCCCGGAAGGTGCGGGCGAGAAGTAGGCGTCTCGAGTGACCTGGCGGGTGCAGGGGGACCAAGAGACTGCACTTCTCCGGGGGGCTGCGCAAGAGCGCGGTCCAAATTGGCCCGAAGGCATTGCTCCGCGAAGGAATTCGACGGTCTTGGCCGGGGTCGGGATGGCCACTATGGCCCAGGCCACGGTGGGGCAACGGCGGGTCGCCTATCGTAGCCCATGCGTGCTTCACCCGTCCTGCTCGTGACCCTCGTGGCTGCGGCCCTCCCGGCGACGGCTGCTCCGGCGCAAGAGGCGCGCATCGCCGGCCCCTCGATCGAGCGCTTCGGCGGTCTCGCGGGCCTGACGGCGGTGAATTACCGGCGGACCGACATCAGCGCGGGCCGGGTAGGCCCTGACTTCGCCATCGGCTTCGTGCCCAAGTTCCTCAAGGCGCGGACGCTGCTGCTGGATATCGACGCGGGCTTCGCGTACGCCGCCTCCCACGTTCTTCGGTGTCGGCGGAGCCAACGACATCTATCTCGGCCTGCACGGCGGAATGGCCGCGACCGTGCCCCTCGAGCAGGGCTGTCACCTGCGGGTCGACCTGAGCCGGCGGGTCTACTTCGAACCGGGGGAAAATTCGTTCGCTCTCTGGAGCTTCGGCATCGGCCTGGCCGTCGGTCCTCCACGCTGAACATCCCCATCCAACGTTCCACCCCCTGCGCGCGTATACCCACCGTGGGATTCGCGGTCGAATCGCATCGCATCACGGGTGGGAAATCCTCATGCGCGCTTCGCGGCTTACGGCATTCGTGCTGGCTCAGGTGATACTGGTCCCGGGACGGCTACACGCACAGGCGCAGACCCAGGACGATACCTTGGCCCGCGCCTGGGAGCCTGCAGCCATCACCGGCCTCGCCCTCCCATCGGCCAAGTCGGCCGCCGGTGCCCCGGCCGACAGCCGGCTCACGCCCGACGCCCTGCAGGGGCCGCCGACGCCCGCCATGATGTACGCCATCGCCTCGCTCGACCGCGACCAGCTCTCCCGCTATGTCGCCGCCTACCAAGTGCACATGAGCGCGACCTGGGACGCGCGGTACGGCGTGGCCTCGGCCGTGAAGCTGCTGAGCCAGGCGGTCGAGCGCGGGGACGAGGACGCCGCGCGGTACTACGGCGCGGTCACCGACCGCCTCTGGTCGCGGGTGGTGGAGGAGGATCGTCGCTTCGACGACGTGGTCGAGTCGTTGCTGCGGAAGGGTCAGCGAAAGGAGTACCGCCAATGGAAGGTGCGGGTCGCCAGAGGGGCGGACGAGCAGGGGCGCCTGGAAGGCGCCCCGCCGCCCGGCTGACGAGCAGGGGCGCCTGGAAGCCGCCCCGCCCCCGGCTGACCCTCGCGCCGTCAGCCCATGTCGTCGGCGTCCAGCCCCCGCTCCACCGGTGGTCCCGCTTCCCTGACCCGGACCTCTTCCCGGTTCCCGATCCGGTCCTTCACCTCCTCCACCAGGTGGGCCGTCGTCTGCTTGAGGCGCTCCAGCCCCTCGCGAGCCACGTCGAGCCCCTGACGGGCCTTTTCCTCGACGACCGCCCGAACTCGCTGTACCCGCTTGCGGGGCTTGGGCGATGATTTGGTCGGCGACTTCCTGGCGGCTGGCTGGCGGCTCGCGCGTTTCGCGGTGGCGGTCTTCCGGGTGCCCGCCTTTCGAGCGCGTCCCTTCCGCGCGGCCGGCTTACGCGCCGCCGATTTGCGGGCGGCCGATTTGCGGGCGGCCGATTTCCTGGCGGTCGATTTCCCGGCTGCCGAGCGCTTCCTTGCCTTCTTGGGACGGGCCTTCTTTTTCGTGGCCATGGGATCCTCGGGGCGGGGGTGGGCCGGACGCCGGGCTACCCGTTGTCGACTCCATCCGGCTCCCCACCATGCGGCTCCCCGTCAGGCGCCGCCGTAGCGCCCGTCACGCGGGGGGCTGGCCGTCCGCCGGCGGTCGCGAACCCCCATGCCGCCGCCAGCGGTCCTGCCGCTGCTGTTCGGCCACCTTCCGCTCCTCGTTCCGCCACTTCTGGTAGCGCTTCCATTGGTTCTTGTCGAGCATGTCCTTGAGGGCGTCGTCGAACGCGGCCTGCCGGCGGGTCAGCTCCTGACTGAGCGGCAGGAAGACCTCGCGCCGCTGCTGGAACGACTCCCGGTCGCCGGTATCGCCACTGCCGCCCCCCATGC
>DATLOS010000528.1:0-3539 GCA_035536155.1 Elusimicrobiota bacterium | reverse complement strand
CGCGCTGGAGTATCGCCAGGCCAGAGACCGGGTGCGGCAGCTCCAGGCGCAGAGCGGCCGCCTGCGCGCCACGCACAGCGTGGTGCCCAACCCGGCGCTGGCGGCCGTGGCCGACCAGATCGACGCCGAGGTGGCTGACCTCGCGGCCAAGGCGGCCGAGCTCAACGCCTCGGTCGAGTCGGCGTACCGGCGTCTGGCCGCGGACGGGGCCGAAAAGAAGGGCGCGGGGCCGCGCGTGGTCCGCGGCGCGGAGGCGGCCTCGCGCCCGCTGACCGGCCTGGACGCGGCCGTCGCCCAGGCCGACGCGGTCGTCGCCGCGTGGCGCGGCGACGAGGCCCCGCCCCCCGGCCGGCTGACCTAGATCGGCCAGCGATCAGGTCACGGTCGCTGCCGCGCTCAGGCCGATCGGTGGACGCGAGGCGGACGGCGCGCCGCTCCCGGCCCGCCAGACCGCCGCCGCCGCCCCGAGGAGGACCAGCGCCAGGAGCAGCACGAACCAGTCCACGTTGGACCGTTTTTTTGCCCAGTCGAGCGCCCCGGCGACGTACCCTGCGAGCCCCTCAGGCTCCGCAGGCGGTTCGGGCTGCGGCTCCGGCGGGGGCGCCGGCGGCGCCGGCGGCGCGGGCGCCGGCAGCGCGCTGCCGCAGTTGAGCTGGAACTGGTTGCCGTCGATCTGGCACGAGCCGTTCGAGCCCTGCCAGCAGTTCAGCGCTTGCTGGCAGACGGAAGGGCAGTTCGTGCTGAGCATCGAGGCGGTCTTGTAGCCGGCCGCGATGCAGCGCCCGTCGAAGCACGACGGCAGGGCGACGGCGTTCGGCCCCTGCGCCGCGAGGGGCGAGCGCAGGCACGCGCAGAAGGGGTCGCCCGGGGCGCGGCTGCAGAACTCGATGGCGCCGGCGTCGCACTGCCCCGGGCGGTTGGTGCACCAGAGCTTGCACCGCGCGTCGTCCGCGAACCGCGTCGAGCACTGGTTCTTCATGTAGTCGGCGCACTTGGCGCTGACGGGGCAGTAGCCCGGCGCGCACTCGACCTGGGTCGCGTCGGAGCCGTCCGTGCAGCACTGGATGAGCGGCGTCCGGTAGCTGTCCGGGCTGCGGTAGCAGGTGTTCCCCTTGCGGATGCACGGGAAGCTGTAGCTGCCCGAGTGGTGCTCGGCCTCGTAAAAGCCCGCGGGGCACCGGAGGTCCGCGCCGCCGACGCACCCGTCGTCATGGGTGACCGCCTTCTCGAGTGGCCGGCCGGGGTCGAGCCGCCCCCACACGCGATCCTGGGGCAGGTCGTTCCGGCAGCTCATTATCTCGTCGCGGAAACCGGGCGCGGTCCCGGCGCCCGCGCGGCCGATCGCGGCGCCCGCCGCGCGCCGGCGCCCGGGAGCTGCCTAGCCGGCCCGGGCGGTCCGAGAGCGGGGCGAACCGGTCCGGCCAGGCTGGCCGGTCTGAGAACGGGGCGGGCCGGCTCCGCGGGTTCGAGGACGGGGCGGGCAGATCCGGCCGGTCCGGGAACGGGGCGGGCAGGGCCGGCCGGTCCGAGAACGGGGCGGGCCGGGTCGGTCGGTCTGAGAACGGGGCGGACTGATCCGGGCCGGCCGCGGTTGGCGGCCCGAGCCTGTCCGGTCCGGCCGGTCCGGGGCTCTGCGCGGGAAGAGCTCGCGCGGCGGGCGGGACCAGCCGGCCCGCGCAGCTGAGCGGAGGCGCGAGCCGCAGGAGAGGCCGCGCCGCGTCCCACCAGTCCTGGAGGTCGGGCCACTCGGTGGGGTGCGAGTCCCACGGTTTGCGCCCCATGAAGTGCAGGGCCCTCACGTCGACCCAGTGCCGTTTCCACGGAACGGTCAGGAACCGGGGATGGATGTGCGCCCACTCGGCCTCTTCGCCGAGGAACAGCCGCGCCAGCGCGACCTCGTCCGCGCCGCTGCCCCTGAGCGAAGGGACCGGGGCGACGAGGAGCGCCCGCAGCCGCTCCAGCCGGCCCGCATCCGGCGCGAGGACGACGAGGCTGGCTGACGCGACGAAGCCGTTCTCGGCGAGCGCCCGGCGCACGGCGGCGGGCTTTACCCTGGCGCCGTGGGCGAGGGGGCCGTCCCCGGCGAGGAACGGATTGGGCAAGCCCCCGGCGCACCAGGGCTGGGCCCAGGGGCTGGCGAAGCAGGCCGCCGGCGGCGGGAGGTCGAAGAGGTCGTCGCAGTTGACCAGGAACAGCACGTCGGCGTCCACGAACACGACGCGCGGCCATTCCGTGAGCCCGAGGCAGTTCCACTTGGTGGACGCGACCGCGATCCAGTCGCCGTACAGCTCGGTCTGCCGCGGAGTGTGGAGCTCGCCGCCCCGCCCCCGGAGGTACGGAACCTCGACGACCCGGTCGTACAGGCGCCCGAGGTCGGCGCGCGCGCCGGCGGAGACGTCGGCGGTAACCATGCAGACCAGCGCGTGGCGCGTCCGCACCCACCGCAGCGACTGGGCCGTGACGAGCGCGCCCGGCAGGTAGGCGTCGCCCCGCATCACGAGGACCGCCCACGCGCCGCGCGGCGCCTCGAGCTCTGGCGCCGCCCTCGGCGCCAGGCAGCGCCACCCAGGCGAGCCGAGCGGCGCGGCGGGTGGCCGCGCGGGCGGCCCGTCAGGCAGCTCGCCCGCCGCGCCCGCGAGCCCAGTCCCGCAGGCCGCGAAACCGCGGCGCAGCGTCTCGGCCAGCTCGTCGACGCTGAAGTCGCCGCCGAACTCGAGCTCTACGCCAGGCCGAGGAGCCGTGCCGGAGCCGTGCGTCTCCTCAGCGAGACAAGGACCGGTCGGCTCGGCGCGCGGCATGGGCGCGCGTGACTCGAGTTCTACGCCAGGCCGAGGAGCCGAGTCAAAACCACACATCTCCTCAGCGAGACAAGAATCGGTCGGCGAGGCGCGCGGCGTGTGCGCGCCCGACTCGAGCTCCGGCCCAGGCGCGCCTCCCGGCTCGAGCAGCTCGGCCAGAGCGAGCTCGGCCAGGGCGAGCTCCCGCGGGTCGAAGCCTTCCGGCGATCCGGCCATTGGCGGCCCCCGCGGCCTTCAAAGCCGCGGATTTGAAGTGGGCTTCGCCGACCAATGGCCAACCCGAACGACGACCGCTTCGCCGCGCTGCCGGGCGCCGCGCGCGACCTCTGCGCCGGCGCCGGGCTCGCCGAGCTGCGGCGCCTCTGCGAGCCGTACCTCGCCCTCCACTGCACGAGCGGCAGCGGGAACGAGCCGGCGGGCGAGGGCCCCGACGAGGCGGACACGGCGCGCCACCCCGACGACGAGCGCCACGAGGTGTCCCTCGCGGTCCGCGCCCGGCTCGCCCGCTTCGCCGACTGGCGGCGGATCCTCGCGCCCGACTACGTCTGCGACGGCGGCTTCATCGCCGTCCTGGCGGGCGTCGGGGCCGCGGGCCCGCGGCGCTGGGCCTCGGAGGAGCACTACGTGCGGGCCTCGATGCTCGTCGCCGGGCGCGAGGCGTCGCGCGTGGCGGTCTCGCACGCGCGGTGGCTCTCGCTCGACTCGGGCCACCCGCTCGCGCGCGCGCCCGTCGCCGCGCGC
>DATLOS010000527.1:0-4263 GCA_035536155.1 Elusimicrobiota bacterium | reverse complement strand
CTGGACCGACAGATTCGCATATACGAGACCCCGGCGAAGACGAAGGCGAACGCCTGGGCCCCGGCGCTCTTCGCGGTGTCCGGGCTGGGCTTGCCCCTTCTCGCGCAGGCCTCGCTTCCCGCCTTGCCGGCGGTCCTGGCCGCGGCGGTCGTCCTGGCGGCCGCGTTCGGGCTCTGGAGGCTGCTCTTCGGGGGCAAGCCCGTCCCGGCCGCCGCGGCGCCCAAGACCGAGCCCGGCGGAGACATCTTGAGCCGGGTCAACCGCCTCGAGCTCCTCTCCAAGCGCTGGGCCAGCTCGGTCGTCGACGGAGAGTTCCGCTCCCGCCGCGTCGGCTTCGGCGCCGGGGAGTTCGCCCAGCTCGACCGTCTCGAGGACGGCGATCCGATCAACGCGATCAACTGGAAGAAGAGCGCCCAGACGGACGAGCTCGTGGTCAACGAGCGCCAAGAGGACAAGGAGATGCCGCTTCTCCTCGTCGTGGACATGAGCCGGTCCTCCAGCGCGGGCACCGTCGGCGCCGACAAGCGCGAGGTGATCGGCGACGCGGGCGCGCTGCTCGCCCTCGTGGCGGCCCGCAACAACGTCCGCGTCGGCGCGGTGTTCGTCACCGACCAGGTCGAGGAGTTCATCCCGCCGAAGGGCGGCCTCGACCACGCCCGGGCGCTGGCGCGGCAGATCATGACCTACCAGCCCAAGGGCCGCGGCACGGACCTGGGCCGGCCCTTGGAGCTCGCCCTGGGGCAGATGCGCTCGCGGGGCATCGTCGCCGTGCTCTCGGACTTCCAGGCGCCCGACTTCTCCGGGCCGCTGGCCGCGGTGGCCCGCCGCCACGACGTCCTCCCCATCCGCGTCGCCGACCCCGCCGACCTGAACCCCCTGCCCAACGTCGGCCTGATCGAGGTCGCCGACCCCGAGACCGGCGAGACCCGCTACGTGGACACCGCCTCCGCGGCCTTCCGGGCCGAGCACGCGTCCATGATCCGCGAGCGCGAGGCCGCGCTGGAGCGCGCCTTCCGCGCCGCCCAAGCCTCGCCCATGACGATTTCGACCGACGGAGACTACCTCCAGGCCCTGGAAGACGCGTTCGCGGCGGCCCGGAGCAGACCACGATGACGAGGAGAACACGATGACGATCCAAACCCGGAGCTGGCTGCAAAAATCGGCGGCGGGGGCCATGTGCGCCTGCCTGCTCGCCTCCAGCGGGACCCCCGTCCTCGCGGCGGGCGTCGCGGTCCGCGAGGCCCGCGTCGCCGCGCCCTCCGTCTCCGTCGGCGGGCTCGGCACCGAGACCTCGGCGGCGGCCTCCCTCGGGAGCGCGCTCGCAATGCCCGACCTGGGCGCGGCGCTTCCCACGCTCGGTCTCGTCTCCGGCGAGGCCGCTCTTCCCGCGGCCCAAGCGGAAGCGATCTCCCCGGCCCTCGCCCCGCAGGAGTCGCCCGTAGCCGCCGCCCAGGCCGTCGCCGCGCCGCTTGCGCGGCGCTCCGCCGCCCCGGCTGACGCGGGGGAGCGGCAGGCGGCGCGGACGCAGGGCGCCCAGGCCGTCGCCGGCGACTTTGTCGGCGTGCGCGACGCCCTCAACGCCGCGCCGAACGTGGCCAGCCTATCGGTCTCCTCCGCCCACGGCGCGGGCGTGGCCATCGACGACGCCGTGACGCGGCAGCGCTCGCGCTCCGGCGAGGGCGACGTCTCCCCGGTCGCGGCTCTCGCGCTCTCCGAAGGGCCCCGTCCGGCGCTGGCTCCGGCGAGCCTGGCGTCCGCGGCGGCATCCGCCGGCATTCCCGCGCCTCGCGGGGCGCGCGCCCGGGCGGCCGTGCGCTCGCTCCTTCCCGCCGGGCGCGTCCCCGCGTCCGTCATGGCCTTGGGCGGCGTGGCGCTCACCGTGGCCCTCCTCGTGACCCAGGCCTGGGTCCCGGCCGCGCTCAGCTCAATGGGCCTCCTTCTCATGACCGGCACCTTGCAGGGCCGCGGCGACGACGCGGCCCGCGAGTTCCTCGGCAAGCTCGCGGACGGCTCCGCGGAGATCCCCGCGAAGGCGGCGCCCGCGCCCTTGGCGGACGAGCCCGCGCCCGAGGCGGCCCCGGCCGAGCCGTCGCCGCAGATCAAGATCGGCGACAAGACGGCCGCCCGCGCCGAGTTCGTGGCCTGGGCCGGCCAGAACGTGGCCGGCATGAAGCGGGAGATCGGCAAGGTCATCGTGGGGCAGGAGGAGATGATCGACGCGATCATCCTCAGCGCCGTCGCCGGCGAGCACATCCTCCTCGAGGGCTTGCCCGGCATGGGCAAGACGAAGCTGGTGAACGCGTTCGCCCGCACCATGCAGGCGAGCTTCAACCGCATCCAGCTCCGCTCCGACCTGATGCCCGCGGACATCATCGGCACCGAGATCCCGCAGACGGGCGCGGACGGCCGCAAGACCTTCGAGGTGGTGAAGGGCCCGATCTTCACCCAGATCCTGCTCGCCGACGAGATCAACCGCACGCCGCCGAAGACGCAGTCGGCGATGCTCGAGCCGATGCAGGAGCGCCAGGTCACGATCGGCAAGACCCGGTTCCCGCTGGACAAGTTCTTCCTGGTCCTGGCGACGCAGAACCCGATCGAGCAGGAGGGAACCTACCCCCTGCCCGAGGCGCAGCAGGACCGCTTCATGTTCAAGTTCTCGCTGCCGCAGCTCGATCCGGGCGACCCGGCCACCCGCAAGCAGCTCCAGGCCATCGCCGAGCTCAACCGCAAGGTGAACCCGGAGGACGCGCAGCCGATCATGACGCCGCAGGACATGCTCGCCATGGGCGAGATCGCGACCCACATCCACATGTCGCCGGAGATCACCGAGTACTACCTCAACATCCTCGAGGCGGCGATCCACCCGGAGCGCTACGGCATGGAGGGGGGGCTGACCGAGGAGCAGCGCACGCTGCTCATGCGCGCGAACATCTACTTCGCGAAGGCGGCCCGCGTCCACGCCCTGATGCAGGGGCGCGAGTTCGTCACCCCGGACGACGTCCAGGCCGTCGCGCCCTTGATCCTGCGCCACCGCGTGCCCCTGAGCTTCGCGGCCTCCGCGCACATCACGGTCGAGGACTTCATCCAGAAGCTCCTGCAGACCGTGCCGGTGAAGTCGGCGGACGCGAACCGGGTCAAGTCGGACGAGGCCAAGAAGCAGGACGCCGCGGCGAAGGCGAAGATCCCGCCGTCGGGCTGGAAAGTCTGGGCCTGGAGGCTTCTCAAGCTCGCCTTGGTCCTGATCCCGCTCGGGGCCGTCGCGCTCGCGGCTTGGTACCTCTGGCCGGCGGCGTGGACCGAGGCGATCGGCGGCTTGTTCGGCAGATAGACGAGCCTCGAGACGCCCGTAAAAGAGAAAATCCCCGCGTGCGGGGATTTTCTCTTTCCGGCCCCCTTTCGGGCGGCTCGGAGTTCCTTTTAGGTAACCCCGAAGGGTGTCCCTACTTCCTATATAACCCAGCCGGAGGAGGGCGTCAAGGGCCCGTTGACACCCCGGGATCAAAGTGGCTAAATCGAGGCGCGATGAGGAGCTTGCGCGGGCGCGAGGGACGGGGATGCCGGTTGTGAGCCCGGCCGAGCTGGCGGCCTTGGCGCGCCAGGCGGCGGTCGAGCCCCTGGCGTCACGACGGGACCTGCACGCGGCGCTCCTGCGCGCGCCCACCTACCTGCTCCACCTCGGAGACAAGCCGCTGGCGCCCGGCCAGACCCGGGTCGTCCGCGGGCAGGAGTCCTTCTCGCTGTGGGCGGACATGGACCCGGAGCTCGAGGGCGTCTGGGTCCCCGTGTTCACTCAGCGGCGCGGCGTCTCGGCCTACATCGCCGCCCGCTCTCTCCAGCCGCCCGAGGGCCGCGAGTTCCAGTGGATGCGCCACGGCCCGGGGAAGGTCTACGCGCTCCTCCAGGGCATCCCGCGCTTCGCCGGCATCGTCCTCGATCCCGACGGCCACGGGGGGGCCCGCGTGGACTGGGCCGAGGTCAACGCCCTTTCCGAGGGGCGCATGCCGCCCGAGGCGCCGGTGCGCCGGGGGCTTCCGCTCTCGAGCTACAAGCCGCCGCCCGACACCCGCTGCGTGTGGGGGCCGCTGCCCGCGGGCGCCGACGGCGAGGGCGGCCGCTGCGTGCTCTTCCCGCAGGCCGGCACGCCGGCATCCCAGGACTACCGGCGCCTGGTGAGGCTCGATCTGGACGACGGGGGCCCGGCGTGGACTCCTTGCCGCCATTTCATCGCCGCGCTGCGGGGCTTCTGGAAGAAGTCGGGAGGCG
>DATLOS010000526.1:0-5584 GCA_035536155.1 Elusimicrobiota bacterium | reverse complement strand
CCGCGCTGGGCGGGCGGCGCGTCTCCTTCGGCTCCCGCCGCTACCGCGTGGGCGCGATCGACGGCGCCAAGATCGCGGCCGTTTGCCCGGCGCTTCGGCGCGGCTCCCGCGAGATCCTGGGCGATTTCCTGCGCTCCGCGGCCCCTTGACTTCGCCGCGCCGCGCCCATACCCTGCTAAGGATGGGGCGAGTTCTCGTCGGGCGCGCGGCGGCGGCGGCGCTTCTGGTCCTCACCCTCGGCGCGGCGCAGTCCGCGAAGAACGTCGAGCCGCAGCCCGTGTCCTCGGAGGAGGTGCAGAACCTGCCGGATTTCGCCAAGCTCCGGCCCACGCAGCAGGCGGACATCCAGGATGCCGTCTCCCACCTCAACGACGCGATGGCCAACTACTCGGCCGTGCTGCACTCCGATCAGCACTCCGAGATGCAGGTCAGCCAGGCGCTGGGCAATCTGCAGCTCTCCTACTCCGCCTTGAGCCAGATCGACTGGCACATCGCGCACGAGGTGCTCGCGCTGATGCTTCCCGCGCCGAACGGCCAGCAGGGCCATGGGGGGCACCAGGCCGCGCAGGGCGGAGGATCCTCAGCCTCGGACGGCGCGGCTCCGGACGGGCCCTCGGGCGCGGACTTCTACCGCGGGCTGGCTCGGGCGCTCCCGGACGAGCCGGAGGTCCGCGAGCGGCTGGCGCAGCGGCTCTACGACGACGGAGACAGCCGCGGGGCGGCGGACCAAGCGGGCGCGGCCATCCAACTGGACCCCTCGCGGAGCACGGCGTACCAGCTGCGCGCCAGCGCGCGGATGCAGCTCGGCGACTACGCCGGGGCGGCCGCGGACGCGCGCAAGGTGATGGAGTACAACCCCGGCAATACCGTGGCCGCCTCGATCCTCCGGCTCACCGCGGGGCGGGCCGGCGCGGAGGCCGCCCCGCCGCCGGCCCCCGACGGCACGTCGCTCGCGTCGCTTTCCGCGGCCTCGCCCTCCCCCGAGGCGCGGGACGCCGTGGTTCCCGCCGCGTCGGCCGCGCAGCGCTCCCGCTCGATGCGGGGCGTGCGCGACTCCGAGGCGAACCTGGCGATCGGCCGCCCGGCGGAGGCCGTCCGCCAGGCCACGAAGGCGCTGCAGGAGGACCCGGCCAACGCCGCCGCCTTCTTCGCGCGCGCCCGCGCGCACATGCAGTCCCGCAGCTTCGACGCGGCGCTCGCGGACATCGGAGAGGCCGTCCGGCTGAACCCGCGGAGCGAGCGCTACCGGATCGTCCAGGCCAAGCTCTTGAACCGCCTGGGCCGCTCCGAGGAGGCGCGCGCCGCCGCGCTGGCCCTCCTCAACCTGAACGGCCGCAGCGCGGAAGGCCGCTATTACCTGGCCTGGGCTCTCGTCGGATCGGGACGGCGAACCGAGGCCCTGCGCGAGCTGGAGTACGCGGCCAGGCTCAACGGCGCCTACTCGCGCGTGTACCGGGAGGCGCTGCGCCTGCCCTCGGACGCCGACCTCGCGGGCGTGTTCCTGGCGGCCGAGGACGCGCCCGCGCTCGACTCGCTGGCGATCGCGCCCGCGGCTCCCCAGGAGCGCGGCTTTCGCGGAGGGCTCTGGTACCCGATCTACGCCTTCGTCGGCCTGGCGCTGGGCCTGGCCTGGGTGATTCAATCTCGTCCCCGCCGCGGGCCCGGCGCCTTCACGCGCTGGCGGCGGCTGCACGACGGCCATCCCAAGGTCGGCGTGGTCCCTCGCTCCCCGCAGATGACCGACTCTACGGGGACGCTCCTCGGCGGCCGCTACGGCGTGGTGCGGCGCATCGGCCAAGGGGCTTCGGGCACGGTCTACGAGGCGGTCGACCGCGGGCTCGACCGGAAGGTCGCGGTGAAGCGGATCCGGGAGGAACTGCGCGCGGACGGCCGAGAGCGCGCCGCGATCCTGCGCGAGGCGCGGGACCTGGCCGCGCTGAGCCACCCGCACGTCGTCGAGCTCTACGAGGCGCTGGAGGAGGACGGCGAGCTCTATCTGGTCTCGCGCCTGGTCCCCGGGGGCGGCCTGGCCGCGGCCCTGGAGTCGGGCCCGCAGCCCCTGGAGAAGGTCCTGCGCTGGGCGCGCGGCGTCTGCGCGGCCTTGGACTACGCGCACGGACGCGGGATCGCTCACCGCGGCGTGAAGCCGGCCAACATTCTCATCGACGCCGAAGGCCAGGGGCATCTCGCCGATTTCGGCGTGGGCTGGCGCGTCCAGGAATCGCTGGCGCGGCTCGCCTCGGGCGCGGTCCCCGAGGGGCCCCGCGCCTACCAAGCTCCCGAGCAGGAGCAAGGCCTCCCCTGCCCGGCCTCGGACGTGTTCGCGCTCGCCGTCTGCGTCTACGAGGCCCTCGCCGGACGCCGGCCGTTCCCCGATGAGGGCGCCCGCCGGCTCATGGCCAAGCTGAGCGCGGACTTCGCGCCCGCGTCCTCCTTGGCGCGCCTGCCGCCTGGGGTCGACGCGGCTCTGGCCCGCGGCCTCGCGCCCGAGCCGGGCCGGCGCCCGCGCTCCGCCGGCGAATTCTTCGCAATGTTCTCCCACTAGGCAAGCCCTCGGCGACCTGTTATACTGGAAAAGTCGCACTGGGGGTGACTAGGCTCGACAGGAGCCGTTGGTTCGAACGTCGCAGGCCCTGGGTGGCTGGAGCCAGGATAAAAACCGGCCAAAAACATAAAAGCCAACTCACCGTTGGCCTGGGCCACTGCCTAACACGCAGTAAGTCCACGTCGGCCTCTCGAAACCTGCTAGAGGGGATCCGGCGTCAAATAGCGGGTTGGGGAACGGATCGCGCGCTTCGTCGATCCGCTCTCGAGATCACACGGAGCTAGTCCCGGGATACTCGTCCGGCGGTTTTCCCGGGACGAAACAAACGCCGGGCTAAGCCTGTAGTGACCTCGAGCGGCGGTTCTTGGACGCGGGTGCGATTCCCGCCACCTCCACCATTTTCAGGAAAGGAGAATCATGGACACCAACGATAGCGCCGGCACGGAGCCCGGCGCGCCCACTCCGGCCTCGCCCGAGCCCGCTCGTCCCGGCCGAAAAGTCGCCTTCCTCGCCGCCCTATACGCGGCCTCCGTGCTGGCCGCCGGCGTCGTCCTGTGGCGCGGACCCGTCCACAAGGACGGCGGTCCGAGCCTGCTCAAGGGGTCGAGCCTCCTGCCCTCGAAGAGCGAGAAGGAGATGGTCGCGATCGTCAGCATCTCCGGGCCGATCTACGCCTCGGACGGCGGGGGGTTCGTCGCCCGCGGCGCCCAGGCTTGGGGGCGGCGTCTCGAGAAGCTGGCCGACAAGAGCGAGGTGAAGGCCATCGTCCTCGACATCAACTCCCCGGGCGGCAGCGTGGGCTCGATCCAGGAGCTCTACAGCATCATCGGCCGCGTGCGCCGGGAGCACAAGAAGCCGGTGGTCGCGCACCTGGGCGACGTCGCCGCCTCCGGCGGCTACTACCTCGCGTCGGCCTGCGACAAGATCATCTCCTTGCCCGGGACCCTGTTGGGCTCGATCGGCGTCATCTTCAACACCGGGAACATCGAGGGCCTCCTCGCGAAGATCGGCGTGCGCTCCGGCAACATCAAATCGGGCAAGATGAAGGACATCGGCTCGATGACCCGGCCCATGACGGGCGACGAGAAGGTTCTGCTCCAGGCGCTGATAGACAACGCCTACGGCCAATTCCTGGAGGCGGTCTCGCAGGGGCGGGGCATCCCCGTCGCCAAGCTGCGTCCCATGGCAGACGGCCGGATCTTCACGGGCACGCAGGGCCTGGCTCTCGGCCTCGTCGACCAGATCGGCGACCTTCAAGACGCGATCGCTTACGCGGGCAAGCTCGGCGGCATCAAGGGAAAGCCCAAGGTGCTGCGCGAGGGCGAGTCCCTCTCCAGCATGCTTGAGCTCCTGGACTCCCGCGCGTCGTGGATCAAGTCGCCCGAGGCCTCCATCCTGGGCGGCTTCGGCGGCTTCTCCTACAAAGGCCTCGAGTACCGGTGGGACCGCTGATGATCCGATCGCTGCGCCTCGTCGACGACTTCCTGGAGGAGCCCGAGGCGCTCGCGGGGCAGCTCCGCGCGTCGCCGCGGCCGCTGGCCGCCGTGGGCGGCTTCCTGGTCGCGGGCTTGAGCATCTTCCTGGCGCAAGCGATCAGCGGGCGCGCGGTCTTCTTCGGCGTATCGTCGTTCTGGCTGGCGGTGGTGTGCCTGTGGCAGCTGGGCGTGGGCGCGGCCATGAGCGCTTTGGTCCACCTCAGCGCGGAGATGATGGGAGGCAAGGGCCGGGCCTTGGCGCTCTTCTCGCTCTTCGGCCTGAGCGACCTGGCCTGGACCACGGTCCTGCCCATCACGCTCCTCTGGCTCGCGGCCTTCCCCGGCCAGGCCTGGGCGTCGGGGCTCCTGACCATGCCCGTGTTCTACGGCGTCCTCCGCCTGCGCGCGCGCAGCGTCAGCCATGCCTACGGCCTTCCCATTTCGAAGGCCTGGACCGCCGTCGGCGCGCCGTATCTCGCCATGGGCCTGATGGTCGGCGCGCTCTTCTCCGTGGCGATCTGGGGCGTCTTCCGCCAGCTCCTCAAGCTCGCGGCGTGACCTTCGCGACCACCTTCGCCGGCCTCCCCGTCGTGGACTCCCGCCGCATGCGCGAGATCGAGGAGCGGGCCGCGCGCGAGTTCGGCATCCCGGCCTCCTCCTTGATGCGCAACGCCGGCGAGGCCGTCGCACGGCGCATCCTGCGCGAGCCGGCGTGCGCGCGCGGCCGGGCGCTGGTCGCCTGCGGACGCGGCAACAACGGCGGCGACGGCCTGGTCGCCGCCCGCGTCTTGGCCGAGGCCGGCGTTCCCGTCGACGTCCTCATTCTGGAGCCGCGCGACGAGGGCTACCCGCCGGCGGTCGAGGAGAACCGGCGTCTGGCGCTGCGCGCCGGGGTCCCGATCCGGCGTTGGGATGACCCGGGCCTGGCCGCGGCCTTGGCCGGGGCGGCGGTCGTGCTCGACTGCGTCCTGGGCACCGGCGCGCGCGGGGCGCCTTCCGGGCCGACGGGGCAGCTCATCTGGAGAGTCTCCGCCGCCCCCGGGTTCATCGCCGCGGTCGATATTCCTTCGGGGCTCGACCCGGACACGGGAGCCGTTCCCGGCGCGGCCGTCCGCGCCGCGCTCACCCTCGCCTTGGGCCTGCCCAAGGCCGGCCTGGTCGCGCCCGCCGCCGCGCCCTACGTCGGGCGGCTCGAGGTCCTCGACATCGGCCTGCCGCCGGCCCTTATAAACGAGGTCGCATGAAAGCCGCCCGCTTGCTCACGGCGTTTCCCCTGCTGCTCCTCGGCGCCTGCGCGGTGCCGTCCGCCCCGCGGCCTCGGCCCGCGGAGCCGCCCTCCGCCGCGGGTCCCACGTCGCCGCACGCGGTCATCTCCACCGAGAAGGGGGACATCGTCGTACGCCTGCTCGGCGATCCCGTCGCGGGGCCCGCGGGCGCCTTCGCCGAGCTCGCGGCCTCGGCCACGGGCTACGCGGAGACCGGATTCTACCGGGCGGTCCCGGGATATCTCCTGCAGGGCGGAGACCATGAGCAGGGGGCCAGCCCCGCGCCGCGCGCCTTCGTC
>DATLOS010000525.1:0-11500 GCA_035536155.1 Elusimicrobiota bacterium | reverse complement strand
GCGCTGGAAGATCGCGTAGATCCGCTCCGAGTACCGGGGCTCGATGCCGATGCCGTTGTCGCTGACCAGGAAGCGCCAGCCGTCGCCGTCCCGCTCGGCCGCGACGCGCACGCGCGGCGGAGCCGGGCCGCGGAACTTGAGCGCGTTCGAAAGGAGATGGCGCAGGAGCTCCTCCATCTGGGCCGGATCGGCCAGCACCGTGGGCAAGGGGCCGCTTTCCACCGCCGCGCCCGCCTCCGCCGAAGCCAGGGCGCGGCCTAAAGCCGCCGCCATGTCCGTGCGCGCGCGGCGCGCCTCCTGGCGCCCGACCTGGACATAGACCTGGAAGTCCCGGATCAAGGAGCGGATGTGCAGCGAGCTCCGGACGATGACGTCCAGGATGCGCTCGCCCTCGCCCCCGAGCTTTCCCTTGTAGCGCCGCTCCAGGAGCTGGGTGAAGTTCGCGATCTTGCGCAGCGGCTCCTGAAGGTCGTGCGAGGACACGTATGCGAAGCGCTCCAGCTCCCGGTTCGAGGCGCGCAGAGCCTCCTCCGCCTGCTTGCGCTCCTCGATCTCGCGCAGCAGCTCGTCGCGGGAATGCTGCAGGTCCTCGAGCATGCGGTTGAAGGAGCGCCCCAGCGTCCCCAACTCGTCGCTGGAGGCGATGTCGACCCGGCCGCTCAAGTCGCCGCGCGCGGCCGACTCGGTCACGGCGATGAGCCTGGACACCGGGACCAGGATGCTCTTCGCCGTCGCGGCCGCGGCGGCGACGCCGAGCAGGACGACCAGGAGCACGAAGGCGAAGACCAGGGCGTCCGCCCGCGACAAGGTGCGCCGGATCCGCTCGCGGGCCAGCGCGCGCGACCTCTCCAGGGGCAGGCGTATGCCGCCGTCCATGATCTGGTCCGCCTCGCGCCAGCGGGACTCGAAGGCCTCGCGGTGGCGGACCTGGCCCTGGATGACGGCGATGAGCCGGCGCGCCCGGTCGTCCGCCGACGAGAACGACCGCCGCAGGCCGCGCGCCCAACGCCGCTCGCCGTCGGCCAGCGGCAGGGCCTCGTAGGCGGCCAGGTGCTTGCCGAAATCCCGCAAGGCGGCGCGCGCCCGGTCGGCCGACGCGCTCGAGAGGGAGGCGCGGTAGGCGTTGAGCCACTTGCGGACGTCCTTCGCGGCGAGCTCCAGGGCCGCCGCCTCCTGGAGCGTGAGCGAGGGGCTCCAGTGCCGCTGCATGGCCTTACCGCGCACCTGCTCGGCGACCTGCCGGTCCAGCGCGGCCATCGCCTCGCCGTACGCCTTGGCCTCGCGCCGCTCGGAATCCTTCAGGTAGATCATGGTCTCGGCTTCCTGGAGCCAGGCCTCGTAGGTCCCGTTGAGCGCCTTGGCGAGCGCGCGCGCCTCCCGGCTCGGCGCCACGCCCAGGTACTCGCGGAAGGCCGCGTCGAAGTCCGCGCGCCGCTGGGCCAAACGCTCGAGCGCCGAGTCCTTCTCCGATTCCAGGTAGGACAGGACCGCCGAGCGCACGCCGATGAGGTCGATCTTCATCTCGTCGGCCGCGTCGGCCTGCGGCTCCTGGAGCAGCACCAGGCCCTCCACGCTCGAGTTGATGAAGCGCGCCTGGAGCGCGAAGAAGACGCCCAGGCAGACGAGGGAGCCCAGGAGGACGCCGAACCCCAGGCCCAGTCTCGCGCCGACCGTCAGCCGCTCGAGGCGCGCGCTCAGTTTCACCGGTCCCACGCAATAAGGATACATCGCGTTCCGACGGAGCGCACCCCCGGCCCGGCGTGGCGCGCGCGGGCTCCGTCTGCTACCATAAGCGAGCCCCATGAAAACGGCCTCCGTCCTCGCGCTCCTGCTCGCTCTCGCGGGCCGCGCCCGCGGCGAGGAGCGACGCGGGGACGGCCACCGCGCGCACGCGGGCGGAGGCTCCTTCTCCCGTCCCCAGGCCCAGCCGCAGCGCCACATCCAGCCGGCGCCGGCCTACACCGCCCCCGCGCCGCGCTATTCTCAGCCCCGGATGCCCGCGCCGCTCCCTTACGTCCCGCGCTACTCCCCGCCCAAGACGTCCCAGCCCCAAAGACCGGAGGTCCCGGCGCAGCGCTACTATACGGCTCCCCCGAACTGGGGCAACGCGCTCCCGCGCGATGGTGCCGCGCCCCGGCCCCACGAGCCCGCCGCGCCGCGGCCCCAGCCCGCCCCGGCGGCGCCGGTCTCGGCGCCCGCGCTCGCGCACCCCCCGAACCGGGGCAACGCGCCGCCGCGCGACGGCGCGCCGTCCGCGTCCAAGCCGCCGGCGCGGCGCGCGCTCGTCCTCGAGCCGCCCCGCCGCGACGACCGCGGGCGGGAGCTCCCCGCCCGCGTCTCCGAGAACCCCACGCGCCAGGCGCAGCTGGTGCGCTCCAGCGTCGCCAACCCGGCCGTGGTGCGCGGCGTCCAGGCCGCCCTCCAGACTCCCGCCAACCAGGACGGGAAATACCACTGGTACGAGCAAAGCGGGGTGCGCTACAGCCATCGCTACGACTCCCGCACGGACAGGAACTGGTTCGGCTTCTACCGGGATAACCGCCTCCTCTGGACCGTCTACTGGAAGGACCACTTCTGGTGGCAGGAGCCGCGCAGGCGCCTGTGGCTGTCGTACTGGCACGACCACTGGTGGTGGCATTCGCCCCAGGGGGTCTACTACGTCTACATCGACGACCGCTACTACCAGTGGACGCCCAACGCCACCGGCGCCGTCCTGCTCGCCACCTTGCCGCCCCCCGAAGAGCCGATCGGCGCTCCGGTCGCGATGCCCTCGGACGGCGCGGCCAACGGCACGGTCGGGGTCTCGGCCGCGCCTCTCCTGATAAGCGCCAACGAGACCATGGTCGTCTCCGGCATGCCCGAGTACCACTACAGCGCGGACGCGACCCGCATGGTGCAGATCGAGGGCTCCGAGCTCAACGCCTACCTCTACGACATGACGCGGACCAAGCCGGACGGGGGAGGAAACGTGCTCCTCCGCTACTTGGGCAAGGGCGTCGCCGGCGTCGAGTTCTCCGACGCCTCGCATGGAGCGCCGCTCCAGATCGTCCTCTCCGTGCAGGACGGCAAGGGCGCGGTCCAGCGCGTCGCGCTCGACGGCAACGGCAATCCCCTGGACGGCGCCGCTCCGGCCGGCTCGCCGCTCTCCGATTTCGGCGCGCCGGGACCGCCCGGCTACGACGCGCCCGCCGGCGACCTCCCGCCCTCCGACGCGCCCTTCGCCGATGGCGTCTGAGCGCGTCCCCGCCGCCATCCTAGCCTGTCTCGCGGCCGCCGCCTGCGCCGGGCCGCGCCCGGCGCCGCGCGTCGGCTACCTCGGGACGGGCCTGTGTCCCGCCGCGGACGGCCTCTCGGTCCTCCTCGTCGCCTCCGGCTCGCCCGCGGAGAGGGCGGGCCTGCGCGAGGGCGACGTCCTGGTCGAGTACCGAGGCCTGCCCTTGTCCCGGGTCGAGAACCGCAGGCGCCTGCTCTGGGACATGCGCTCCGGCGACGGGAAGCCCCTGCGCCTCGCCGCGCTCCGGGGCGCCAAGCGCGTCTCGCTCAAGGCCTCCCCGGCCTGGCGGCCCTCCGAGCCCAAGGACGACCTGTACGCCCCGCTCATGGACGCCCTCATGGCCGGCCGCAACGTCTCCGTGGCCGTGGTGGTCTCGGACGTGCGCCACGCCAGCCCCCAGTTCTTCAAGAGCGCCCAGGCCCTGGAGGCGTGGAAGCAGGGCATGCGCGAGCACGCCGCGGGCCTCTTCGAAGGCATCCTCCTCAACCGGGCCTTCGTGCGCTGCCCCGCCTACACGGTCGCCGACCGCCAGAGGACCGAGGAGGTCCTCAAGGAGCTCCATCTCCAGATGAGCGGCGCGGTGTCCCCCGAGACCTCGCGCGACGTGGGCAAGCTGACCGGCGCCTCCCACCTCCTTTTCGTGAGCGTCACGCGATTTCCCCGGACCTCCGGAGGCTACGAGGACGATTTCCAGGCCCGCCTCGTCGCCGTGGAGTCGGACGCGGTGCTCGCGTCCGTGCGCCTGCGCCGCGCCGCTCAGGCGCAATAGTCGCGCATATTCGAGTACTGGGACGAGGAGCGAAGCTTGCGCAGGGCCTGCGCCTGGATCTGGCGCGCCCTTTCGCGGGTGATGCGGAACATGCGGCCCACCTGGTCCAGGGTGTGCTCGGAGTTCTCCCCCAGCCCGAAGCGCAGCTTGATCACCTGCGCCTCGCGCTCGTCGAGGACCTCCAGCCAGTCGTGGACCCGCTCCCGGCGCAGGCGCTCCTCGACCTGGTCGTGCGGCCCGGGCAGGACCCGGTCCTCGACCACGTCCTCTAGGCTTCCCTCTCCCTCCTCGCCGGAGGGCAGCGCCAGCGAGACGGGCTCCTGCATGGCGAGGAGCAGCTCCTTGACCTTGGACTCCGAGAGCCTCAGGCCCTTGGCGTACTCCATGAGCTCCGGCAGCCGCCCGTGCCGCTGCAGGTAGGAGGCGCCCACCCGGCGGCAGCGCGCCATGCGCTCGTGCACGTGCGCCGGCACGCGCACCGTCCGGTCCTGGTCCGCGATCGCCCGGCGGATGGCCTGCTGGATCCACCACGTCGCGTAGGTCGAGAAACGGAAGCCCTTCTCGGGACGGAACTTCTCCACCGCCCGCATCAGGCCCAGCGTGCCCTCCTGAACCAGGTCGGAGAGCTCCATGCCCGTGGAGCCGAAGGAGCGGGCGATGGAGACGACCAGCCTCAGGTTGGCGCGGATGAGCTTCACCCGGTCCTGCGCGATCTCCCGCTCCAGGCCGTCCACCTTGTCGGCCAGCGCGAGGAGCTCCTCGCGGGCCATGGGCAGCGGATCGGCGTGCTTGCCCTCCCGGACGCGGCGGGCCTGATCGACGATCCGGTTCGCGAGACGGCGGACCTTGTCCGGATGCAGCGTCAGCGCCGCGATCTTCTCGCCCACGTCGGCGCGGCCGCGGCGGGCGGCCGTCGCGATGGCCCGTATCCTCGCCCGGAAAGCCGCCCGTCGCGCCGCGCTCACGCGCCCGCGCGGCATCAGCTCCTTGGGCTCCATCAGCCCCCTCGTCAGGAGCTCGTCCCAGTTGCGGACTTGGCGCGCGGCCACGGGCGAGGAGAGGACGAGGCGCCGCCACTCCGCGCCGGATTCCTCGATCCGCCGGCCCAAGACATACTCCTGGTCGCGGTCCAAAAGCGGGACCTTGCCCATCTCCGTCAAGTACAACTGAAACGAGTCCGCGTACTTCGCTTCGTTGGCGCCGCTCGTCGCGCGCCCTCCCCCGTGAGACATGAGAACCTCCGCCGGGCCGAGCCCGGCATCAGCCGTGCGGATAGCGGTGGGAGGACTTGCTACTGATGCGTCAGCGCATCGTTAGGAGGGAGCAACCCCTGCGGTAGACGACCATCCCGTCGATCCTTCGCCTTCCTCGTCGGAAGGAACGGCCTCTCTAAGTATAAGCGTCCGCCTCCGCCGCGCAAGGTCCAACTTTGAGTTCCCCCGGGCCGCCGTCACGACGCGGCGAAATAGGCGACCATAGGCTGCGCCAGCTTGAACCAGTCGGCGAAGCGCATCCGTATCCCGTCGCGATGGGTGCCCGCCTGGAAGAGTATCTCCTCCGATGAGCGCAGCGACGCGTCCATCCAGAGCTCCACGCCCTTCCAGTGCCGAAGGGGCGGCTCCGCGCCCACCTCGCAGTCGGGAAACAGCGCCCGCATCTCGTCCTCGCTGGCCAGACGGACGCTCTTGACGCCCAGCGCGAAGCGCACGCCGTCGAGGTCCACGCTCCGGTGGGCCGGCAGGACGAGCTGGATGGGATGCTCGTCGGCCACCACCACCACGACCTTCGCGACCTGGGCGCCCCGCACGTGTTCCTTGTGGGCGACCTCCTGCGCGGTGAAGGCCGGGTTGTGATGGACCTCCTGATACGGCACCCCGCGCTCCTGCATCAACGACCGTATCCATACCCCCGCGGTTTCCATGCCTCCGTTCCTCGCAACAGGACTTCCAGCCGGGCAGCAGCGTTGCGCCTCGCCCAAGCGGAGGCCGGGATGTTTCGCGATCGCCTGCAGGCCGCGGAGGAATTGGCGCGAGCCCTGTCCGCTCACGCCGGAGAGGACGGCGTCGTCCTCGCGATCCCGCGAGGCGGGGTCGTCGTGGGCGCCGTCCTGGCCCGCGAGCTGGGGATGCCGCTCGACGTGCTCTTGACCAAGAAGATCGGCCATCCCCGCGATCCGGAGTTCGCCATCGGGTCGGTGGACCTCGACGGAGCCTGCCTGGACGAGGACGTCGCGGCGCGGGAGAGCGTCTCCCGGGACTGGGCCGAGCGCGAGGCGGCGCGCATCCGAGCGGGCCTCCGGGCGCGCTACCGCGCCTATCGCGGCCTACGCCAGCCGGCTCGCCTGGACGGGAAGCTCGCCATCGTGGCCGACGACGGCATCGCCACCGGCAACACCATCGCCGCGGCCCTGCGGATCGCGCGCCGCGAAGGCGCCCGCCGCGTCGTGGCGGCGGCCCCCGTGGGCTCGGCCGCCGCCCTCGCGCGTCTGAGCGCCCTCGCCGACGAGATCGTCTGCCTCGAGCGGCCCGAGGACTTCCGCGCCATCGGGGCCTTCTACCGGAATTTCGATCCCGTCGAGGACGACGAGGTCCGCCGCCTGCTCGAACGCGGCGCTCAGCCCTCGGAGCGCTTGCGCTCGTAGGCCTCGCGGCCGGCCGCTATGGCGGCCTCGACGCGCTCCTTGCGGGATATCACGGCCTCCCGGCTCTCCTCCCGCTTATCCTTGAGCCAGTCGCGGAGCGCTTCGCGGCTCTCCCGCCCCGACGCCGGCGCCAGGAGCATCCCCGCGACCGCCCCCGCGGCGGCGCCGACGAAGAACGCGGCCGTGGCCCCGATCACGTCCACCGATCGATAATTGGATTCCATAAAGCCCTCCTTCCGCATGCGTCCGAACGTGAGCGGCGCAACGAAAGAGCCCTCGCAGGACGCGGAGTGCTACAATCGCCGTCGATGGCCGCGCGCGCCGTGATCTTCGACTTGGACGGGACCTTGCTCGACACCCTCGAGGACATCTGTCAGGCGGTCAACGCCGCCCTGCGCGGCCACGGCGCGCCTCCTCGCCCCAAGGACCACTACCGCCTCCTGGTGGGCGACGGCGTCCCGCACCTCGTGCGCAACACCTTTCCGGCCGAGCTGCTGCGCGAGCCCGGCGAGGAGCGGCTCATCGAGTCCGTCCGGACCGAGTACGCCCGGCGCGCGGACGCCGCCTCGGCGCCCTACCCCGGCGTCGCCGAGCTGCTCGACGCCTTGGCCGCGCACGAGACGCCGACCGCGATCCTCTCCAACAAGCCCGAGCCCTTCGCCCTGCGAGCGGTCGAGCTGGCGCTCGGGCGCTGGCGCTTCCGCCGCGTGCGCGGCGCCCGGCCCGACGCCCCGCTCAAACCCGACCCCCGCGCGGCCTTGGAGATCGCGGCCGACCTGGGAGTCCCCCCGGAGGAGATCGTCTTCCTCGGCGACACGGCGGTGGACATGAAGACCGCGCGCGCGGCGGGCATGCGCGCCGCCGGGGCGCTGTGGGGCTTCCGCGGGCGCGAGGAGCTCGAGGCCTCGGGCGCCCAAGACCTTCTCGAGCGCCCCACCGACCTCGTCCCCCTCCTCGACTAGCCGCCCGCCGTCCAAACCCGCTTTTCTAATGGCGGCCGGCTAGTCCAGCCAGTCCTTGTCTTGGAGCTTCTTGGGCAGGTACTTCTTCGTGAGGTACTGGAAATCCTTGTTGGCCAGGGCGTCGAGCTCGTACTTGAGGCCCATGGAGAGCATGCGCTTGATCTCGACCTGCCACTCCTTCTTCTGGAACCAGGGATAGTTCATGAGCTCCTTGGCCCGGGTGATGTCCTTGTCGTTGAGCTTGATGCCCACGTTCCGCGGCAGGCCGTAGCGCTCGGGGTCGGCGCTGGAGAGGCCGACGAACTTGGCGCCCGGTATGGCCATCCGCTTGCTCTCGAAGGCGAGGTTGATCGAGCCCTGCTTCACGACCGAGTAGATGTAGTAGCCCCAGGGGTCGTTGTCGACGAGGACGTAGACCGGGAGCTTCTTCTCCTCGTTCAAGCGCCGCGCGAGCCGCCGCACGCCGCGCGGGGGCTGGCCGTTGCCGGTGAGGAGGATGCAGTTGTACTTCTTCCAGAAGCGGTCCTCGGCCAGGCGGTTCCACTGCGTGCCCTTCTCGATGAGGAGGACGAAGTCCGCGGTGCACTTGCGGATGGTCACGTACTCGTCCTCGACGATGGAGGGCACGGAGTAGCCGCCCTTGCCCAGCTTCGAGCAGTCGATGCGATCGCCGTCGTCCTCGAGCACCAGGGGGCCGACGATGGTGCCGGCGTTCTCGGCGCGCACGTGCAGCTCCTCGCGCAGGGCCTCGAGGCTGACCTCCAAATCCTCGATGACCGGGTCGGACTCGGCCTGGTCGTCGAAGGTGTTCTCGTGGGAGTCCGAGATGGTGTGCTTGGCGCGGTAGTAGATTTCGCGCAAGGACGTGGTCAGGCTGGCCCGCTGGAGCTCGGAGAGGGCGTCGGCCACGAGCATGGTCTGCATGAACTTCTTGGCCATGGCCACGTTGAAGAAGGTGCGCTCCTGGGTGTTGGAGCCCATCTCGATGATGCCCCGCTTCTCGTTGAAGCTGACGTTGGAGAGCGAGCGGACCGGGATCTTGATCGACGGGTCGCGCTTGCGCTCGGCCGCCGCGATGACCAAATCCGCCAGGCCGATGAGCTTCTTCTCGACGGCGCCGCTTCGGGTCTTGGCTGCCATGGCTATTTCTTCTTCCCCTTCTTGGCCTTGGGCGCCGGCTTGGCCTTCTTTTTCGCCGGAGCCTGCTTCGCGGGCGCCTTGGCCTTTTTCTTGGCGGCGGCCTTCTCCTCCTCAGGAGCAGGCTCCGCCGCGGCCGCTTCGGGAGCCGCCGCCGGGGCAGGGGCCTCCTCGACCGGGACCGCGCCCTCGACGCCCTCGGCGGTCACGATGATGGAGTGGGGCAGGCCCTCGGGGCCCTTGGTGCCGTGGACCAGCTCGTCCGTCTTCTCGCCGCCGGTGCGCTTGGCCGCGATCTCGAGGAGCTGCTTCTTGAGCTTGGCCTCGGCGAGCTTTCCGCCCTTGAGGCGCTTGCAGGCTTGGACCACTTCCTCTATATAGAGCTCGAAGATGTTGCGGCGGCGGAACTCGCTTTCCGCGCGCTCGCGGCGCTTTAGGAAGACGCCCAGGCGCCGGCCGCACTCGCGCAGGGCCAAAGTGATTTCCTTCCGTATTTCGTCGTAGTCGGCGATCGCTTCCTTGGACTCGCTGGTGAAGGGCACCCAGACCGAGGCCATGTGCACGAAGATCACCATGGGCCCGGCCGGGGGCGCGCCGCGGGACTGCGAGATGCCGTAGTTGCGCCAGGTCGTGTCCAGCACCGACTTGAAGGTGCTGCATGCCGACTGCTGATAGAGGAGAGGGACGCGGTTGGCGAAGCGGATGACGCGCGCCAGCTCGTTGTCGTCCGGCTCGTGGGACTCGCCCTCGGCCAAGGGCGCCTTGGGCGCCGCCGGCGCCGCCCCCGCCTCCGGCTGCTTGCCGTAGGCCAGGCCCGCCTCGATCACGAAGGGGTTGCCGCGGTACACCGCCGGCGGGCGGGTCACCGCCGTGTAGAACTCGCCCTTGATCTGCTTGTAGATGCCGGAGAGGATGGCCTTCTCGCCGATCGGGGAGAGGCAGTTCGTGGGCGGGGCCATGAGCTTGCAGGCCTGGATCGCCTTGTAGAGCCGCTCGGCGTCGGGCCCGACCACGTCCCGCGGGCGCTTGTTGCCGGGAAGGCCGGCCGCCTTGCAGATCTCCTCGGCCTTGTCCGGGGAGACGCGGCTGAAATCGGCGCACAGGAACCCCGAAAGCCAGTGGCTCTTCGTGTCCTGGAGCATCTTGAGGAGCATGCCCAGCTCGATCCCGTAGGGATGCGGCTTGATCTCCTTGGGCGGCTCGGGAAGGTGCTGGATGGTGCGCTCGTAGACGATGGTCTCGCCGTCCGGCGCGTGGTAGTGGATCTTGGCGTGCGGGTTGGCGATGGAGATGAGCTCCAGATACTCGTCCACCGAGGCGCGGCCCTTCTGGTAGCGGCCCTCGAGCTCGATGGTGACCTGGGTGCCGCGGTGGTTCTCCCACTCGATCTCCTTCTTCTCGAGGACCAGCGGCTCGTTCTTCTTGGTGTCGATCTGCACCTCGAAGTAGTGGGCGGGGACGTTCTGGCCGGTGCGGGAGATGATCTTGACCGGCTTGCCCGTGGTGAGCTGGCCGTACATGCCGGCGGCGGAGATGCCGATTCCCTGCTGGCCGCGGCTCATCCGCAACCTGTGGAACTTTGACCCGTACAAGAGCTTCGCGAATATCCTCGGGACCTGCTGGCGGACGATGCCCGGGCCGTAGTCGATCACCGTGATGCGAAAGCGCGTCGCCTGGGAGACCACGACCGGCGCGGCGCCGTCGCCCAGGGCCTCGAGCTTCACCACGATCTCGGGGAGGATGCCCGCCTCCTCGGAGGCGTCCAGGGCGTTGTCCACCGCTTCCTTGACGGTGGTCAGGAGGGCCTTGCGCGGATTGTCGAAGCCGAGCAGGTGGCGGTTCTTGGTGAAGAACTCGGAGACCGAGATCTCCCGCTGCTGGCGGCCCATCTCGTCGGCGGAGAGGCCCTTTCGCTTGGCGGAGGCTTCAGCCATGGTTGTCACCGGAGATTCTAGCATTTCAGCTTCTTCTGAGCGGCCCCGGAACCCGGCCGGAAGGCGCGCGGCGATACTATGCACGTGGCGCGCCGCCTCTGCGGGGCGCCGCCGCATAGGAGGCGTAACCATGAACATCAAGCTACTGACGGCGCTGCTTGGAGCGGGCTTGGCCACGGCCGCGATGGCCGCGCCGTCGCCGAACGACCCCGAGACGGGGTCCACGGTACCGCAGCCCTCTGCCCAGCCTCAACAGGAGAACCCCACGGGCACGGGCACGGGTTCCGTGACCAGCGACGGCCCGGTCACGAACACGACCAACTCGCCCATGGGCACCTCGAGCGAGATGCCCAGCGGCACCACCCCGGCGCGCCCGGACGACATGCGCGACGCGCCGGCCACGACCCGCAAGGCCAACGACATCGCCGCCCGCTGGGGCGTCACGGACAAGGACGTCATGGACCTGCGGGACAAGGGGATGAGCTGGGGCGACGTGGACCGCACCCTGGCGATCTCCCACAAGTCCGGCAAGCCGACGTCCGAGATCGTGAGCCTGCACCAGTCGGGCATGAGCTGGAACGACGTCGCCAAGCACTACGGCTTCTCCCTGCGGGACGCCGAGAAGGAGGCGATGGGCTCCAAGCGCAAGGGCTGGTTCCATCGCAGCGAGAACACGAACACGACCGGCGAGCAGCAGAATCAGAGCGGCGGCAGCTACCGCTAGCCGCGGAGGGGTCGCCCCGGCACCGCGTTTCGGTGCCGGGGCGTCACCTCGTTATGAGC